>JAZNES010000063.1:0-6013 GCA_045588755.1 Eubacteriales bacterium
AGGCTCTGTTTATGACAGAGCTTTTTATTTTTCCGCTCGTATTACGAATATTTGTAAAAAATTACCATTTATCGACAAAATTTTTTGTTACCTTTGAATAATGGAAAATTATGGAAAATATATTGCAATAATTTCCATAATATGGTAAAATAGTGTTGTAACAAAAAACATAACCGGAGGGAAAATTATGGAAATAACAACGAAAATACTTATAGCTGACGAAAACGCAGCGCAAAGACAGTCCTTAAAAAACGAGCTTATCCGCTATGGATACAGAAATATCGAGGAGGCGGCAAACGGCGAGGAGGCACTTGTAAAGATAGGCAGATATCACCCCGACGTTGCCATAATAGATATATGGCTCTCAAAGCTTGACGGGATAGGGGTAATACGCAACTGCAAATCTCTCAAATTCGCACCCGACTGCGCACCTTCTTTTATAGTAGTCTCTATGGTATCAAATCAAAATATTTTTATGGAAGCATCTGCCGCGGGGGCAGACCTTTGCTTGTTAAAGCCTTATAATATCGAGAGCCTTTGCGAGCATATCACCACCCTTGTGAATAACCGTTCAAGGCTCAATTCCGAGTCGGGAGCTTCCGATAATAAACCCTCCGATATAGAAACTCAGGTAACTAAAATAATCCACCAGATAGGAGTGCCCGCGCATATAAAGGGGTATCAGTATCTTCGCACCGCTATCTTGCTCACGGTAAACGACAGCGACGTAATAAACTCGGTGACAAAGGTGCTTTACCCGTCGGTCGCTAAAAAATACCAGACGACAACGAGTCGTGTCGAGCGCGCGATACGCCACGCTATCGAGGTCGCATGGGACAGAGGCGACGTCGATACGCTCAACAGCTACTTCGGATACACGATCCAACACAACCGCGGAAAGCCCACGAACAGTGAATTCATCGCGATGATAGCCGATAATTTGAGACTGAAATATAAGCTGTACTAATAAAAAAAGGCGAACTGCGTTCGCCTTTTTTTATTATTCATCTGTACTCAAAAATCCGTCGATACAGAAAAATATGCCCGAAATCAAAAAAATGAAGAAGGCTACCGCCCCAAAGATAGAGCCGCTAAACCACAGTATCATAGCCATTGCACTCATAACGAGCAGGGCTATCCCCAAAAGCATTTTTTTTACAGATCTCATAAATTCTCCTAATATCAATATATTTTGAATTTAACACGCTCCCACAACACTTTTCCGGAGTCCGAAGACCTTGCCTCGTATTCCGATATCTGTATCTCCTCGGAGGATGAATATATTTTGCAATTATCTTTTAGTTGTCGGTATCCGTCAAGCGTCAAAGCAAGAGAAAACCCTCTTCCGCCCGAGATCCTGCTGACGTCGAGAAGCAGCACCCCTTGCTCTTCAATCAAAGCTATATCGGTCGGCTCGCAGAGAAAATGCGAAGCATCTACGTATACCGCGATATCGTCATTCAGTGAGATCGGCTCGCCGATATTATACGCGATATGGGTCTTGTCGCGGTCACTCAACCCACAAAACACAGCTATCGATGGTGCGGAACGAATTTCGGTCAATAGATCTATCAGCTCGGACAATTCAAAGTCTTGATATTCCTTGGTGACAAAGAAAATTGAGAACTCACTGCCGTCGTCGGCTTTGCTTGTCTTGGTATCCTCCGAGTTCTCAACTTTGCTCGAGTCGTCCTTGCCAATATCCTCGTCGGCATTTTCCTTGTCAGAGCCGTTCTGAATATTTTCGATAATACTGTCAAATATTTCCTTGTCAAGCTCGCTGTCCTTAGCGTCGACGCAGGACAAGAGAAAGACCAAAATTGCATTAACAGTCAGTAAAAATATAAGTAGTCGATAAAATTTCATTATGTTAAGCGAAGCGTTCCCCCGTCTTTGTTGGTATCTCACGCCCATTCCCTATCTCAACTATCTTTTTGAGGAAGCTGTCCGCCATCTCCTCAAGAACTGCAAAGCGAACGGTAACGTTTACGTCAAAATCGGTCGAATCAACAGTTATTCCCATCTTTGACATCTCAAAAATGTATTTCTGATAGTTCGTATAGCTGCACTCAAGCTGATATATAAGGTGCTTGCGGTAGGTCGTTATCTCGGCGGCGGCAAGAGCTATCGCCGCGCCGTGAGAATATGCTCTGACAAGTCCTCCCGCACCGAGCAATATCCCGCCGAAATATCTCGTTACCACAACACAGACGTCGCTCACTCCGCTTTTATTTATCGTTTCAAGCACGGGTATGCCGCCCGTACCCTGCGGCTCTCCGTCGTCCGAATATCTGGCGATATTGCCGCCTGAAAGAGTATACGCGTAGACGTTATGCCTTGCGTCGTAATACTCCTTTTTCTTTTTCTTTATAAACTCTATTGCCTCGTCCTCGCTGTCTATATGTCTTGCGTGACCAATGAAGACCGAGCGCTTCTCCTCAAATTCGGCAGACGCCTCTTTTTTTACCGTTGTATAAAGCAGTTGCTCGCTCAATATGATTCCCTCTCTTTTTAATATTCTTCCTTCTCTTCGGGTATATCTGTATATTTTCTGAGCATTCCGATAGTCTTTGCGTCTGCCATAGCAGTCGCCACTATCTGCTCTGCACCGTATTCAACGCTTTGAACGGTCGCGTTCTTATAAAGCGTATTGAGTACTCCCGCCTCGCTGTTGGGTATTCTGAAAACGACGGGACGCTTTGACGCTCCGACAAGCTCCTCAAGCTTTGCCACAAGAAGCTCGACACCCTGCCCCGTAAGAGCCGAGATATAGACTATATGCTCGTCGGCACTCTGACCTATCCTTGCAAGCTCGTATACTCCTCTGTCGCACTTATTGAAAACGAATATCGTAGGCTTTCCTCCCGCGCCAAGCTCCTCAAGAAGACTTCGCGTCACGGCGAGCTGCTCCTCGGAATCTCTGTCGGAGGCATCTATAACTATCATAAGCGCATCGGCATAACACGCCTCTTCGAGCGTTGAACGGAAGGCTTTTACGAGGTGATGAGGAAGCTTTCTTATAAATCCTACCGTGTCGGTAAGAAGAACGTTCTCGCCCGACGGAAGCTCAAATTTTCTCGTGGTCGGGTCAAGAGTAGCGAAAAGCTTGTCCTCCGCAAGAATACCCGCGTCGGTAAGTCTGTTGAGAATAGTTGACTTGCCCGCATTGGTGTATCCCACTATCGCGACCTTGTAAAGTCCGCTTCTATCCCTTGCCACACGCATCGTTCTTCTGTTCTTTTCAAGCTCGGCAAGCTGTTCCTCAAGAGCGTATATTCTTCTGTTTATATGTCTTTTATCAGATTCGAGCTTCGACTCTCCGGGTCCTCTCGTTCCGATACCTCCACCAAGTCTTGAAAGCTCCAATCCTTTTCCGTAAAGTCTTGGGGCAGTATATTTGAGCTGAGCGAGCTCTACCTGAAGCTTTCCCTCGCCCGTAACGGCGTGAAGAGCAAATATATCGAGTATAAGCATAGAACGGTCTATGACTCGCACACCGTCGCCCATCGCGTTTTCAAGATTTCTTATCTGCGAGGGAGAAAGATCACAGTCAAAAATGACTATATCCACTTCGTTTAGCTCGCAAAGAGAGGCAAGCTCCGCAACCTTTCCGCTGCCTATCATAGTTCTTGGGTCGGGAGTTTCTTTGTTCTGTATAAGTCTTACGACACTTTCCGCGCCTGCCGTATCGGCAAGACGGCAAAGCTCGTCAAGAGAGTGCTCGACGTCGGCAAGGCTTTCCTCCCTGCCTGCTATTCCAACCAGAGCCGCGCGGCTCGGGGCATCTTTTTGATTTTGTATATCCATAAAAATCTCCCCCATTCTCGTCTAATACGAAACAAGGCAGGCTCTCTGTTGTAGCCTGCCACTGTTCTTTAAGTTCTTTATTAAATTACTTGTTAACGCTTTCAAGTCTCTTCTTGAACTTATCAACGCGTCCGCCGGCATCAACGAATTTCTGCTTTCCTGTAAAGAAGGGATGGCACTTAGAGCAAATTTCAACTCTGATCTCGCCGCCCTTGGTGGACTTAGTAGTTACGGTCTCGCCGCATGCGCACTTGATAACGCACTCTTCATACTTAGGCTGAATTTCTGTTTTCATTTCTAAAACTCCTCGCTTATTAAATTCGATGTTCTTTGACATCGGTTCACGAACAGAGGTATTATATCACATAAATTTGAGTTTTGCAATACCTTTTTTAACTTTTTTTCAAAACTTTGCGGCAATTTCCTCGCGAAGAGAGCAAATTATCTTCTTTTCGAGGCGGGAAATATAGGATTGCGATATCCCAAGGCGGTCGGCGACTTCCTTCTGAGTAAGCTCCTTTCCCCCCCTCATTCCGTAACGAAGCTCGATAATTTCCCTCTCGCGCTCGTCAAGAGATGCCACTGCCCTTCTTATTATCATTCTCTCCTCGAGCTGTTCTATCTCAAAGCTTATACTCTCCTCCTCGCTTCCAAGCACATCAGAGAGAAGAAGCTCGTTTCCGTCCCAATCGGTATTTAGCGGCTCGTCTATCGATATCTCGTTGCGAGAGCCCGAGCGCTTGCGTATATACATAAGTATCTCGTTCTCGATACACCTTGAAGCGTATGTGGCAAGCTTTATGTTCTTATCGGCTCTGAAGGTATTTATCGCCTTGATAAGACCTATCGTACCGATAGACACGAGGTCCTCGATGCCCGTACCCGTGTTCTCAAATCTCTTGGCTATATAAACGACAAGACGAAGATTGTGCTCTATAAGCCGCTGACGCGCGCCCTCGTCATATTCAAGACGAGCGATACAATCCTGCTCGTCCTCCTTTGAGAGCGGCTCGGGAAGAAGCTCGGGGCCGTTTATGTAATATATACCCCTTTTTCGTCTGTTTATCCTCGATATGAGTGCCTCTTTTAAGCTCTTTATGAAATATATTATTCTCTTTATCATATCATCACCTCATTTTATAAGCTCAGCGGGTACAAGTGCCCCTGCTTCCTTGCCGTCGAGTCGGCAGAGGGCGAGAAGAGCATCGGCTTCGTAATATCCCCTGCCCGCGTCTATCTCTATTTTGTCTGCTCTTACCGAGAGAAGCAGCCCCTCACCCGTAGCCGTCTGCGTCGGTATCATGCCTATGCTCTTTGCATATTTCGGCGATACGTACCCAAGTCTTGATAAAGCTCCCGAGAGCGAGAGCGATAAAAGCTCCTCGGGCAAAAAGCCGCGAAGTGCCGATATATCGACTGCCACGCAGGGGCGTCCGCTTATAGGCTCGCAAAGTAGATTTCCACTGTCAACGAGTGCCGAGAGCTTTGCTTCCTTGCCCTCCCAGAATATCTTGACCTCTGCTTTGCGGACAGAGGCTCTTTTTCTGAAGAATTTACCGCCAAGAAGGGTAAAAAATCCGCTCAAAAGAGCGATAAGCGCAAAGAGCCATACCGATATTCCCTCTTCACTCTCGACGTTCACCCCCTCGCCAAAGCCCGCCTCGCGCAAAAGATTGAATATCGCTGTCATAAATCCGCCGAGTGCCATAGAGACCGCCAGATATAGAAGAACGCAGAGTAAAACGTCTTTTTCCTTGCCCAAATAAACGATAAGGCACATCAAAAAGCAAACCGAAATATCTATAAGAAGCGACCAAAAGCCCCCGACCGACAAAAAGAGCGCCGCTCCCGAATACAGACCTCCCACAGTTGCGGCAATACAGATACGCAAAGGACGAAGCCTCAGGGAAAGTATTCTTGACGATATGTAAAAGCAGAGAAAATCCATACTGAAATTTATCAGAAATAAAAGATCTATATATACCGTCTTTTCCATATTCACCGCCCCGTGTCTTTCTGTCTTTATTATACACGCCGCCACGTGAAAATTTTGTCTTTTGGCGTCAAACGAAAATAATTTTATAAAAGATAAATTGGGATTTATCGAATAGACAAAGGAAACGCGACATGCTACATGAAAGCCTTCCCCAGCGGGGGAAGGGGGACCGCGATAGCGGTGGATGAGGTGTCAAAAAGCAAAGAAAAC
>JAZNES010000064.1:0-2900 GCA_045588755.1 Eubacteriales bacterium
ATTGTAACGCGTTCTCCTTCAGTCGCCTCCGGCGCCAGCTCCCTCCGGGAGGGAGCCTAAAAATTACATTCTCTTAAAATTTATTACACACCGATAAATCCCAATTTATAAAATCACAAAAAGCTCTCGTTTAAGAGAGCTTTTCTTATTCATTATTATCTTTTTCCCGTTTTTATCTCGCCGTGCTTTTCTTCGTATCCTTCGATAAGGTCGCGAATGAGAACGAGGATCTGAGAGTTCGCGCTTCTTCCTTCATAATCTGCAATGAGGTGCAATTTGTCAAGCATTTCTTCTTCAATTCTGATAGATAAACTTTTTACAGCCATAAAAACCTCGTTTTAGATTATGTTTCCGAAGGCGTATATTCAATAGCACCCTCTTTTTGCTCAAACTGTTTTATCTCCTGTCTTATCAGATACAATATCTCGCCGTTTGCAGAACGTCCGTAATATTTTGAAATGTAATGAAGCTTGTAATGAAGCTCGGGATCTATCTCTATGCCGAGGTGCTTATTCTTTTTGTTTCTCATTATTTCCTCCAAAAATCTTAATTTAAGTACATTTTAAGATTATTTTGTGGTATAATGTTGTAAGTATACTTAATTTGAGTATACAAAAATGAAAGGAGTTATTTATGAAGATCGCAATAATAGGTTCAAGAGGCATATCGGTATCAAACATAGAGGATTATCTCCCGTCCGACTGTGAAGAGATAGTTTCGGGCGGAGCAAAGGGAGTTGATAGTTGCGCCGCCGAATTCGCAAAGAAAAAGGGGCTAAGGCTCACCGAATTTTTGCCTCAATACGACAAATACGGTCGCGCGGCGCCGATAGTTCGCAACAAGGAGATAGTAGACTATGCGGACAGTGTGATAGCCTTCTGGGACGGAAGCTCAAAGGGGACACTTTCGGTCATAGAATACTGCAAAAAGAGGGGTGTTTCTTGCAGGGTGATAACACTCTAAAATTTTTTCTTTTCGGTTGACTTAAAAATAAAAGGGTGTTATAATGTGGGTGCATATAATTCTTAATGGTAAAAATCAACGGAGAAAAAATGAAAAAAAGTCAAGCCTATGCACTTTTGATAATATCGGGCTTTTTGTTCGCAACGTCGGGAATATTCGTGCGCCGTCTCTCGCCCTACGGATTTTCCTCCTTGCAGATAGTAGCCTTTCGGGGCGGCGTTTCGGCAATAGTTTTCTGCCTCTTTGCTCTTATCAGGGATAAAAAGATATTCAAAACCAATTTCAAGAGTCTCCTGCTCTTTGCGGTAAACGGAATCCTGATGTTCTTCTCGGCATATTTCTACTATTCGGCGCTCGAGCATACGACTATCGCAACGGCGGTCGTCCTTCTCTACACCTCGCCGATCTACGTTCTTATTTTTTCGGTAATATTCTTAAAGGAAAAATTCTCGCTTACAAAGCTTCTCTCTATCCTCGTTATGATAGTCGGAGTAGCACTTTCCTCGGGATTTTTCGGAAATATGAGCTTTGAGCCCTTCGGCGTTCTGTGCGGGCTTCTGTCGGGAGTTTCCTTTGGAATTTACAGCATCACGACAAAGCTTTCTATGAAAATGAAGAACGACCCCTTCACCTCAATGCTCTACTGTTATATCATTATGGCGGCTCTGGCTATAACTTTTGCAAATGTGACCGAGATGCCCGCGCTTATCTCAAAAGCGCCCCTTAAGATATCTCTTCTCTCCCTCGGAGTCGGACTTTTCACCTGCGCTATTCCCTATCTTATGCACACCTTTTCGCTTAAGATCGTACCTGCGAGCACAGCGGGAGCTCTCGGACTTATTGACCCTATGGCGTCTATAATATACGGAATACTCTTCTTCAAGGAGCCTCTTAGCTTTCTGCTCGTCTGCGGAATAGTTATGATCCTCGGCTCTGTATTCGTTATAAGCAGAATAAAAGAATAATCTACATAAGGAGATAAATTATGAAATTTACAGCGGCGGGAGATGCCCTTATACAGCAGAGAATACCCGAAAATTACGCGGGCTTTGAGAAGGTGAAGGCCTTTATCGAGCGCGGCGACGCAAGATTTTTCAATCTTGAAACTACCCTTAACTACGAGGGAGAATGCTATGCCTCGCAGTTCTCGGGCGGGACTTATCTGCGCGCTAACCCCGAGAGCTTTGGCGACCTTCTTTCCTACGGCTTCAATATGACGAGCTTCAATAACAATCACACTATGGATTTTTCCTACGACGGAATGCTCAAAACCCTCGGTCATATTATGGATTACGGAATAGTTCAGAGCGGAGTCGGTGAAAATCTTGACGAGGCTTCAGCCCCCGCATATCTTGATACTCCGAACGGCAGAGTTGCGCTTATTTCGGTAAACACCGACTTTGAGCCCTGTATGAGAGCGGGACAGCAGTCAAGAAGATACCCCGGCCGTCCCGGCATAAATGCTCTGGGCAAGGTCGATACCCTCATCGTTACCAAGGAGGACCTTGAAAAGCTCAAGGAGATAGGCGATGCCACCGGCATCAACGAGGAGGAAAAGTTCGATATTCTTCACGGATATCTCCCCCCTATTCCCGAGGGCGTATGTACAATGGGCCCGCTTCGTTTCGTTGTCGGGGAGAAGGCAGGCCGATTCTCGCGCTGCAACGAGGAGGATATGGCAAGAGTCGAGAAGGCGATATTCGAGGCAAAGCTTCAGGCTAACTACATTCTCGTTTCCTTCCATACCCATAAGATGCAGGGCGAAAATCTGGAGAACGTACCCGATTTTATGGAGGAATTTGCTCATAAGTGCATAGATGCGGGCGCTCACGCCGTTATAGGCCACGGACCTCATCTTTTGCGCGCGATAGAGGTCTATAAGAACAGACCGATATTCTATTCTCTCGGAGATTTCCTTCTCCAGCTTTACAGCGTTC
>JAZNES010000065.1:0-9302 GCA_045588755.1 Eubacteriales bacterium
TCAAGCTTGAGTATCCCCGCGCGCATAGCGTCGTCGATATCGTGATTTATATAGGCGATTCTGTCGGCAAACTTTACTATTATCCCCTCAAGAGTCGCCGCCATACATTTTCCCGTATGGTTGACTATTCCGTTGCGGACCTCCCAGGTCAGATTGAGTCCCTCTCCGTTCTTTTCAAGCACCTCTACTACTCGAAGGCTCTGCTTGTAATGTGTGAATTCGGGATCGAAGCACTTCTGCAAGGCGCTCTCGCCCGCGTGACCGAAGGGAGTGTGTCCGAGGTCGTGCCCGAGGGCTATCGCTTCTGTAAGGTCCTCGTTAAGACGAAGTGCGCGCGCGATTATTCTCGCCACCTGCGTCACCTCGAGGGTGTGTGTCATTCTCGTTCTGTAATGGTCGCCCGCGGGAGCGAGAAAGACCTGCGTTTTATTCATAAGTCGGCGGAAGGATTGCGAGTGTATTATCTTATCTCTGTCCCTTTGAAACTCGGTCCTGTTCTCGCAGGGAGTATAGGGATAGTCGCGCCCCTTGGTGTTTGCCGTCAGGCAAGCATAGGGAGAAAGAACGCTCTTCTCGCGTTCAAGAAAAATATCGCGTATGCAGCTGCTCATAGTATCCCTCCGTTCAAGTAAAAAACTACTCAAAATCAATAACGTATAAATAATATACGAAAAAATTTCGTATTATACTTTTTTTTATGACAAAAAATTTTTATTTTCTCAAAAAATTCTCAAAAAATTCATTTTTGGGTGAAATATCCACTCTTTATATCGTCGCAAAGCAGGGGAAGGCTGTTGTAAACCATCGCGTTCTGACACTCCTCAAGGGTGGCTCGCGGCTGATGACCGCAGCATATCAGAGCGCAGTCTGCGCCGAGGACCTCGGCGGTGGCATAGTCGTGCTTTGTGTCACCGATGAAAAGCACCCTTGCGTTCGGGTGCTCGCTCCTCCATCTTTTCGCAAGCTCTGTCTTTGAGTGCGCGTGGATATTGTCGAGTCCGTAAATGGTGTCGAATCTGTCTTTTATCCCAAAGCTCTCGAGCTGTGAGCAGAGCATATTGAGCTCTGATGCCGAAAGTATATGCTGGCGAAGTCCGAGGCTCTCGAAAAGCTCGATAGCTTCTCTTACTCCCTCTTGCATAGGAGAATTCGGGCTGTGGATAAGATATTGCTCTACCCATATCGGAGCGAGCACCTCGTAGGGCTCTTTTTCAAAATCAAATCCGCATTTGCGGTAATATTCGACTATCGGAAAGCAGAATATCTCTTTGTATCTTTCTCTGTCGGGGATAGTCGGCAAGCCTCTGTCGGAGAGCATCTTGTTGACAGAGAGAATGCCTGCCTCAACGTCGTCTATTATAGTTCCGTTGAAGTCCCATACTATATCGGTGTATTTCATATATCAGTTTCCTTTTTGTTCGGGTATTGCCAAAAGATTGAGGTCCCATGCGGGAATATAGCGGTATCTGCGCAGATAGAGTTTATACGAGGGCTCAAGCTCGCTAAGAAGTATCGGCAGAGAGAAAATATCCTCGCTTCTGTGATATGCCGACACCAGAAGGGCAGGGCGGTCCTTGCGTATCATTCCCGCAGAGCCCGAAAGCGCCGCGGCTTCAGAGCCTTCAACGTCGTATTTTATATAATCTATCTTTTCCTCGGCAAGAGAATCTATCGGAATTGCCGAGACCTCGACCGTCTTTTTCGCATTCGGGTTGACGCCCGCGTTTCTGTTTCCGCTTGCGTCATAGACAAGGGTGGCATTTTCATTCCACGCCGCACTCTGGATCGGGCAGACCTCGAATCTGCCTTCGCCCTCGGCATAGTCTGAGAGCTTTCTGAAATTTCGTCTGTCGGGTTCGAGTGCCCAGACCTTTTTGAGTCTTGGCGCATACTCAGCAAGCTCTCTTACGGTATCTCCGTTATATGCTCCCGCGTCTACGGCAAAGCGTATATCCTCCGCGCCGAGAAGCGATGTATAGACCTCGCCCTTTGAGCTTTCGGAGCATCTGAGAAGCTCTATATCCCCGTATAATTTGTATTCGATGACGTTGTCGAATATCCTCTTTGATTCCTCGTCTGCAAAAAGAGAGCGGGCAAGCTCTATCTTCTCTTTGTTGGCATCGAAAAATTCGCGGTTGAAGAGCTCGTTTCCCGTCACGGGCACGTCGGGCGCGTAGAGCTCGCACTCGCTTGCCACCTTGTATATCGTATCAAGAACATCGGGCAGAGAGGACGCAAAGGAGAGAAGGACTATCATCTTTTCCGCACCGTATTTTTCCTTTGCCTCGGAATAGCTGAGTACTCTCTTTCCGTGAAAGGAATGTCCTCTTACAAATCCGTCGCTGGCAAAGAAATCGGCTATTTCTATTCCGTAACGCTCGCAGACCGAGATTATCTTGTCGGCACCGTTGCCCATTCCGTATACGACTATCGCCCGATCCTTGACTGAGGCAAGATATTGCCAGAGATCGCCATAGCTTTTCCCGAACATTTCGTCTGCCCTCCTTGACCTTTTCTTAGTTTCGTGTTATACTGTATATGCCGTCTTTGACAGCATGATATCAAATTACAGCAAATACAAAATTATTATATCATATTTTGGAGGTTTTTTCAATATGGACTGCATTTTTTGTAAAATAATAGCGGGAGATATCCCCTCGGCAAAGGTATATGAGGACGAATACTCATATGCGTTCAGAGATATAAATCCGCAAGCACCTACGCATATTCTTGTTATACCTAAGCTTCATATCGCGTCTGCCGACGAGATAAACGCCGAAAACAGCCGCTACGTAGCGGCAATATTCGAGGCTATACCAAAGATAGCGGCGGCAGAGGGCCTTGCTCGCGGATACAGAATAATCTCAAATTGCGGAGATGACGCCTGCCAAAGCGTAAAGCATCTGCATTTCCATATCCTCGGCGGCAGACAGCTTCCTGAAAACATGGCTTGACACATAAATTGGGATTTGTCGGTGAGTTAGATTGCGTTAGGAATTTTATGAAAACCTTTTCGAGAAAAGGTTTTCAAACTTTCCCAAAGCTTTCCTTACGTTTTGAAATAGCTCCCGCAGCCCTTGCTCCGCTCTTACCCCACTCGTCGAAATAATTTCTCCTCCCTTGTCGCCCTCGCTTAATCTCGCACTGCGAGCACTCGGGCTCCAAGCCCCGGGCGGGCATTAACAAATGAGGTGAGCGGTATTCGAAGTGAGGACATCACAAAAACTTTTGCCAATTTGGTAAAAGTTTTTTGAAGGGGGTGCGGGGGAAAGCTTTTTTTCAAAAAAGTTTCCCCCGCATCAGCTTTACCACTTCTAATATACGGAAAAAGGGGATTTGTCATACAAAGGAGTTGACAAATCCCTCAAAATTTAATATAATACTAATTATAACGAATATTATTGATACACAGGAGCAAAATATGCAAGTTAAAGTAGTAAAATTCGGCGGAAGCTCTCTTGCTGACGCAAAGCATTTCGTTCAAGTAGCAAATATCATCAAGGCTGACCCTGCGAGAAGATACGTAGTCCCCTCTGCTCCCGGTAAGCGCTTTAAGGAGGACGTTAAGGTCACCGATATGCTCTATAACTGCTACGATATGATAAAGAAGGGCGAGGACATAGAGGAATACTATCAGAACATAGTTGAAAGATATAACGGCATCATAAAAGAGCTTGGTCTTGATTTCGATATTTCGGGCGAGCTTGAATACGTAAAGAACGCTATGATGCACCGTTCGGGACGCGATTTCGCGGCAAGCCGCGGAGAGTACCTCAACGGTCTTATACTTGCGAAGTATCTCGGATATTCCTTCGTTGATGCCGAGAACGTTATCTTCTTCAAGGATAACGGAAGCTTTGACGCAGAGAAGACCAACGAGGTGATGAAGGAGGAGCTTGGCAAATACACCCATGCGGTCATTCCCGGATTTTACGGCGTAATGCCCAACGGAACTATCAAGACCTTCTCCCGCGGAGGCTCTGACATTACGGGCTCTATCGTTGCGCGCGCAGTTGATGCCGACCTTTATGAGAACTGGACCGACGTATCGGGCTTTATGATGGCTGACCCCAGAATAGTAAGCGATCCCTCGTCGATAAAGACTATTACCTACAAGGAGCTTCGTGAGCTCTCCTACATGGGCGCGACAGTTCTTCACGAGGACGCTATCTTCCCCGTAAGAAAGGCCGAGATACCGATAAATATAAGAAACACCAACGAGCCCGAGGCTGCGGGAACAATGATAGTTCACGATACGAATGATTACGACGTTGAAAAGATAATCACAGGTGTTGCGGGCAAGAAGGGCTTCTCGGTAATCACTATCGAGAAGGATATGATGAATGCCGAGATAGGCTTTGGAAGAAAGGTTCTTGAGATACTTGAGGACAACGATATATCCTTTGAGCACGTTCCCTCGGGAATAGACAATATAAGTGTAGTCATCTCGACAGCATCTCTTGAGCAGCACAGAGAGAAGCTTCTCGCTATGATACAGCGTTCGGTAAAGCCCGACACACTTAAAATTGAGGACGATCTTGCTCTCGTGGCTGTCGTCGGACGTGCGATGGTCAAGGCAAAGGGAACGGCGGCAAGGGTATTCAACGCAGTTTCGAATGCCGGAATAAATATCAGAATGATAGATCAGGGCTCGAGTGAGCTTTCTATTATCCTCGGTGTTGAGGGTCACGATTTTGAGAATGCCCTCAAGGCTATATACAACGAATTTGTAAGATAATAAGCCGATAGGCTGTGGAGGCAAAATTGCTGAAAAAAAGGATCGTAGCGATAGTAGGACCGACCGCAAGCGGTAAAAGCGCATTGGCACTCGCCCTTGCCGAAAGGCTTGGCGGAGAGATAATATCCTGCGATTCAATGCAGCTTTACCGCCGAATGAATATCGGAACGGCGAAGCCTACCCAAGAGGAGATGGCTCGCGTTCCGCACAGAATGATAGATATAGTCGAGCCCGACGAAAATTTCTCCTGTGCCGACTACGTAAGGCTTGCAAAGGAGGCGACCGACGGGGCGCTGGCGGAGGGCAGGCTTCCGATATTTTGCGGAGGAACGGGACTCTATCTTGATGCCTTCCTTCGCGGCTCGGATTTTGAGAATACCGAGGTCGATGAGGGACTTCGCCGTGAGCTTGAGCTTTTCGCAAGGGAGAAGGGCAACAAGGCACTTCACGGCGTTTTGCGTGAGATAGACCCCGAGAGTGCCGAGGCGATACACCCAAACAACGTAAAAAGAGTTATCCGCGCCATCGAGATATATAGAACGAGCGGAAAGACCAAGAGCGAGATAGACAGGCTTTCTCTTGAGGTCGAATCGGAGTATGATGCCCTCGTTATAGGTCTTCGCTATAATAATAGAGAGCTTCTTAACGACAGGATAAACAAAAGAGTCGATATTATGATATCCGAGGGGCTTCTGACCGAGACCGAGGCGCTCGAGAGGGAAGGAATATTCCTTAAAAACTCGACCGCAACTCAGGCGATAGGCTATAAGGAGATGCTCGGATATATCAGAGGCGAGATGTCGCTTGAAGATGCCATTGAGAGTCTTAAAAACGCAACGAGGAAATATGCCAAGAGGCAGATGACCTGGTTTTCGGCTAAGAAATACGTAAGCTGGATAGATGCCGACGGCGAGGAGGGAATAAGACGGCTTGAGGATATCGTGGGCGAGGCAGAGGCGCTTTGCCGCCAGAGAAAAATAATTCAATAAATACCGAAGGGGGTAGGATATGCGTATTAGCAAGAAGGAATTGCTTAAAAGAGTGGCTATCATAGTAGCCGCCGCTTGCGTGCTGTCCTACACCTTTTTTCATATCGCCAGCCTTTTCGGCGAGGAGCTTGAAACGATAGTGGTTGGACCTACTGACGAGAATGAATCTATAATGCTCGACGGATATATCTTCAGGGATTCCTCGCTTGTGAACTCTCACTATTCGGGTGCTGTTGACCATATCGCCGAGAACGGCGGCAGAGTTGCCGTCGGGGACAAGCTTGCCAAAGTATATTCGGAGGGAAATTACTCGGAGGTAAAGGAGCTCGTCTTCGCAATAGACGCCGAGATAGCACTCCTCGAGGAAAGCACCGATGCGTCTTACAGAGTGGCTGACTTGTCAGCTCTTAAGGAGAGTGCCTCGAACGCCTATTATTCAATAATGAAAAAGCTCTCGACGGGCAGTCTTTCGGGAGTGGCTTCCGAGAAGGATAGGATGCTCTCCTCTCTCAATTCGATAAGAATGCTGACCGACGCCGAGTTCGATATCTCGGGTACTGTCGACAAGCTTTATTCCTTAAGAGAGAGCCTTATCGGAGCGGGCGGCGACGCCCAGGAGATAACGGCTCAGCAAAGCGGATATTTTTATAGCCGTACCGACGGATACGAAGGGCTTCTGACCGAGGAAGCGGCACTTAATCTTGACGGCGACGCATTGTATGAGCTTATGTATCTGACGAGCCCCGAGTATATTGCCGACAACTGCATAGGCGCGCTCTCCGAGGATTCGGTATGGTATTTTTGCGTGAGCGTTGACGGGAGCGATTCGAATAGATTTGAAGAGAATAACTCCTATGAGGTAGAATTTCTCGGAGACCGACATAAGATAGATATGACGCTCATAAGAAAGCTTGACACCTCGTCCGAGAGGGATATGCTCGTTTTCAGAACTAACGTTATACCAAAAGACTTTGGCTTTGAAAGGCGCAGGACTGTAAACATAGAGCTTGAATCGAGAAGCGGTATATATATTCCAAAGTCGGCAGTGCACCGCGAGCGTGCCGAATATATCGTGTATATTCTCAAGGGAAGCGTCGTTCAGGCAAGGCGTATAGAGATCGTATACGCGGGGGACGACTATTATCTGGCGCGTGACAAGGTGACGAGCGAAGGTGGGATCCCTTATCTGCAAAGTAACGATCTTCTGATCGTGAAGGGAAGCAATCTTTTTGACGGAAGGATACTTGACTGATGGATCACAGATATATTGACGAAAATTTAGCTCGCATAAGAGCTGAGATGGATAAGGCGAAGCAGTCGGCGAAAAGAGGCGACGAGGTCTTGCTCCTCGCCGCTATAAAGAGTGCAGACACCGACGAGGTGAATTATCTTCACCGCGAGCTTGGAGTGTGCGACGTTGGCGAGAACAGAGTTCAGCAGCTTCTCGCAAGATACGATGAGCTCGATAAAGAGGGCTTAAATATACATTTTATAGGTAAGCTTCAGAGCAATAAGGTCAAATATATAATAGACAAGGTCTGTATGATACACTCTCTTGACAGCATAAGTCTTGCCAAGGAGATAGACAGACAGGCGGGGAAGCATTCCTTGATAATGGACGTGCTTATCGAGATAAATATCGGCAGAGAGGAAAACAAGAGCGGAATTTTTCCCGAGGAGGTCGAGGGCTTTTTCGAGGAGGTCGAGAGGTTTGGGAATATTCGGGTGCGCGGATTTATGACGATGGCTCCCAAATGCGATCAAAATTGTGAATATCACAAATATTTTGCCGAAACTTATAAACTTGTTCTTGACATTTGGACAAAAAAACGGCATAATATAGATAGGCCGATCATTTCGATGGGAATGAGCGAGAGCTTTCGCGAGGCGATAGCCGAGGGCTCGAATCTCGTAAGGATCGGAAGAAGCTTGTTTGTAAAAAATTAAAGATATAAATTTTTGGAGGAAATTATGGGAATTTTTGATTTTAAGATCACAACGTCACGCAAAAACAACGACAACGAGTATGAGGGCTTCAACTCTGACGACAGCTATTACAACACCTTTGACGATAACGGCGATCTCGATGCTACAAGTGAGTTTGGAATGGACGCCGAGGCAGCTTCGTTCGATACTGCGCCCGCAACCGTTGCTCTCAAAATAGTTAATCCCAAGTCTTACGAGGAGGCTGCTACCATAGCTGATTTCCTTTTGAACGGAAATACCGTTCTTCTTAACGTAGAGGGTATCGCACGCGATCAGGCTATAAGACTTCTCGACTATCTTTCGGGCGCTGTCCGTATGGTAGGCGGTGTTATGACAAAGGTTGGAAAGACCACTATCGTAGTTGCACCCAAGAACGTTGACGTAAGCAGCATCGAAGCAATGGTAGGCTCTGCCGACTGATAGGCTTCTTACTTAATTTGAATCATTATCGTGCTCGCGCGCTCGTTATACGGGCGCGCGGTTGCCATAATTTGCATTTTGGCAGCTTTTAAGGAGGTTCGGTTTGTATATATTCCTTGAAGTTATAAGAAGTACCGCTCGCATCATTCTCTCTTTGTTGCAGGGTGCGATGCTCGTAAGAGCGATACTGTCGTGGTTTCCTACCGAGGACGGAAAGCTATCGATCTTTTTGAATGCGCTCACAGAACCCTTTATTTTACCCATCAGAGCGCTCTTTCATAAGATGGGCTGGGCAGAGGATCTGCCTATCGATATTCCGTTTTTCGTCGCATTTATCCTTTTGTCGTTGCTTGGCGCAATTTTGTAATTATGAATACGAACACAGGCGAATTATATGGTATCTTGTTCGCGCGGCTTGATGATCTGTGCAGATTTTCCGACGACGGTATAGTCGGGAGCAGTTGCTTTTTATCGCCGCGCGAATTGCATTTTGCAAGGCAATATCTTCTTGAGAGGGGAAGACACTCAAAATTTCTTGAATGGGGCGGATATGCGCAAGCCGAGAGGAAAAAGATATTCCTTCTTCCCGAATATGCCGAGGGGGCAAATGACTATAATTCTCTTTTAGAGCTTGGTCTTGAGGACGAGATGTCGGCTCTGATAGCCGTCGGAAGCGGCTACCGAAAGATAGGGCACAGAGATTTTCTCGGCTCGCTTTTAGGGCTTGGTCTTCGCCGCGAGGTGCTTGGCGATCTGATAATTCTTGAAGGCGATACGCCGAGGGCACTCATAATTTGCGACAGAGCAGTTTCGGAATTTATAAAAAACGAGCTAAAGAAGGTCGGAAGCGATACTGTCAAGGTAAAGGATCTTGAGCTTTCGGGCGACTTTTGCCCCGAAAGGCGATTTTCCCACATAAGCGATACCGTCGCCTCGGCAAGAGCCGATTGTGTCGTTGCCGCCTTGTGCAATCTTTCAAGAGAAAAGGCAAGAGAGGCGGTCGAAGATGGACTTCTCGAGGTCGAATACGAAAGGGAAGAGAGAGCCGACAGAATAATACCTGCGCCCTCGGTCCTCTCGGTCAAGGGTTTTGGTAAATTCAGGATAAATTCTCTCTCCGAGCCCACCAAAAAGGGAAGGCTAAGGCTGGATGCCGATAAATATTTATA
>JAZNES010000066.1:0-3316 GCA_045588755.1 Eubacteriales bacterium
TGCTCGTGTCAAAGGCTCCCTTGTGTAAAGGGAGCTGTCACCGCAGGTGACTGAGGGATTGTTTTCCTTGACCTTCAGCGTTTACAATCCCTCCGTCACGGCAAGCCGTGCCACCTCCTCATTTGCGAAGCAAATTATTACACAAGGGAGGCTTTTCGTCATCCTCATTATAACACAAAATCGGCAGAGCAAACAATGTCTCTGCCGATTTTTGTTTGTAGGGGCGTTCATCGAACGCCCGCGGGCGACCATTGGTCGCCCCTACAGATTAACATCCTTATGAGAAGGCTCGTAAATCCTCTGCTTTTTTATTACTTATCAAATATGTATTTACTAAGCGTTTTATTTTTTCTGAATATCGCGAAGATAACCGTCGCGCAGACCGTTCCGAAGAAGCCCTGCATAAGATTCGGAATTATTGATACCGCCGCGCCTCCAAAGCCGTAGCCAAGGAAGATAGCCTCAACGAAATAATATCCCAAAGCCATAAATACCGCCGCAATACAGCCCGAAAGGATAATGCCGAGAAGTGACATTTTCTTTTTAAGCAAGACCTTGTACAAGCAGTAACCGATAACTGCCATAAGCCCCTTTATAATGAAGGTAGGAAGCAAATATTGGGGATATCCGCCTATAAGGTCGCAAAGCATAGAACCGATCGCCGCCGAAAGTCCTCCGTATACAGGACCGAGTATCCAACCGTCAAGCAGAACGAGAGCGTCTCCTATATGTACGTATCCCCCAGTCAGTGTGGGGATTTTTATAACGAATGTAGCACAAAAAGTAAGCGCGGCAAAAAGCGCAGATTTTATTATTTTTTTAGTATGCATATTACTCATAAATTACTTTATTTCCTCAATATTATAAGGTGTTGACTGATATACGAAGTAGTTGAGCCAGTTTGAATACAACAAATTAGCGCAGCTTCTCCATCTTACGACGGGCTCCTTGGTATCGTCATCGTTCGGAAAATAATTCTTCGGAACGTCAATAACAAGTCCGAGATTCTTGTCACGCAAATACTCGTTTTTGAGAGTGTCGGCATCATATTCCGAGTGTCCCGTAACGAATATCTGTCTTCCCTTTTCGGTAGAAACGACGAAAACTCCCGCCTCGTCAGAGCTTGAGAGTATTTTAAGCTGCGGAACTGCCTCAATATCTTCCCTGAAACAAGTGGTATGCCTTGAGTGAGGAACTACAAAGGTATCGTCAAAGCCTCTGAAAAGAATGGAACGCTTGTAATCAAGTTTGTGCTCAAAAACACCGAAAAGCTTCTTGTCAAGCTGACGCTTTTGTATTCCGTAGTGATAATAAAGACCTGCCTGAGCGCCCCAGCAGATATGGAAGGTACTCGTGACGTGAGTCTTGCTCCACTCCATTATCTCGCAAAGCTCGTCCCAATACTCGACCTCTTCAAATTCGAGATGCTCTACGGGAGCACCCGTAATTATCATACCGTCATACTTTTTATGCTTGACCTCGTCAAAGGTCTTGTAAAAAGCAAGCATATGCTCTTCTGCCGTGTGCGTTGATTTGTGAGTCGCGGTCTGAAGCAATTCAAGCTCTACCTGAAGCGGCGTATTTCCTATAACCCTTGCTATCTGCGTCTCGGTAACTGCCTTTTGAGGCATGAGATTGAGCATAAGTATTTTCAGGGGACGAATATCCTGCGTCATAGCGCGAGTTTCGGTCATTACAAATATATTCTCATTAAGCAATATTTGGGTTGCCGGAAGTAGATTAGGTATTTTTATAGGCATTTTTCGTCCTCCTTTATTGAAATTTTATTTTTCAACGGCATCAAGAGCCTGTTTAATATCTGCAATAAGATCGTCAGCGTTCTCTATTCCACAAGAGAATCTGATAAGGTCAGCTCCAATTCCTGCCGCAGCAAGCTCCTCGTCTGTCATCTGACGGTGAGTAGCGTTTGCGGGATGCAAGCAACAGCTTCTCGCGTCGGCAACGTGAGTTTCGATAGCCGCGAGCTTAAGGTTCTTCATAAATTTCTCGGCCGCCGCTCTTCCGCCCTTTACTCCGAAGCTTACTACTCCGCAGGTTCCGTTAGGCATATACTTACAAGCGAGATCATAATATTTATCTCCCTCAAGTCCGGGGAAAGTAACCCACGCAATTCTGTCGTCATTTTTAAGGAATTTTGCAACCGCAAGTCCGTTTTCGCAGTGACGCGCCATTCTTACGTGAAGGCTTTCAAGGCCAAGATTAAGAAGAAATGCGTTCTGCGGTGCCTGAATAGCGCCGAAGTCACGCATAAGCTGCGCCGTAGCCTTGGTTATAAACGCACCCTCAAGGCCAAATCTTTTGGTATATGTGACTCCGTGATAGCTTGCATCAGGGGTGCAAAGTCCGGGGAATTTGTCGGGATACTTTGTCCAATCGAAATTTCCGCTGTCAACTATACAGCCTCCGACAGCCGCACCGTGTCCGTCCATATATTTTGTGGTGGAATGAGTAACTATATCACAGCCCCACTCGAAAGGACGGCAGTTTACAGGAGTTGCGAAGGTATTGTCGATTATAAGCGGAACTCCGTTCTCGTGCGCGACCTTTGCAAAAAGCTCGATATCGAGCACGGTAAGCGCGGGATTGGCAATCGTTTCACCAAACACAGCCTTTGTATTAGGTCTGAAGGCAGCACGAAGCTCGTCCTCGGTACAATCGGGAGAAACGAATGTAAAATCAATACCCATACGCTTCATCGTTACCGAGAAGAGATTGAAGGTTCCTCCGTATATAGATGAGGAAGAAACAACGTGATCTCCGTTAGATGCTATATTGAATATTGCAAAAAAGTTTGCCGCCTGACCTGAGGATGTAAGCATTGCGGCAGTTCCGCCCTCCAATTCACATATCTTTGCAGCTACGCTGTCATTTGTAGGGTTCTGCAAACGGGTATAGAAATAGCCGGACGCTTCAAGGTCAAAAAGCTTGCCCATATCCTCACTTGTGGCATACTTAAAGGTCGTACTCTGTATTATCGGTATCTGACGGGGCTCGCCGTTCCCGGGAGTATATCCTCCCTGTACGCATTTTGTTTCTATCTTGTATTCAGACATTAAAATCACCTCGATTTTAGAATTTGTATCATTAAAGAATAATATATTATATCACACAATAGATATATTTGGCAAGTGTTTTTCAACAAATATAAAGAAAAAGCTCTATGCTTTTTGCATAGAGCTTAATATACGTTCCTTGAAAACCGAATAAAGCGTATAGAGAGCAGATAAAAACTCAAGTAATCAAAACTCGAACTGCTCAGCAGTTCAAGCCCTCGGTCTATTAGTATCGGTCAGCT
>JAZNES010000067.1:0-5837 GCA_045588755.1 Eubacteriales bacterium
CGACTTCGCAGGGTCCTGCAGGCGCACAGGGCGCTCAAGGTCCCATTGGTCCGCAAGGTCCCGCAGGTGATACAGGAGCACAAGGTCCTCAAGGTCCCATAGGTCCAATCGGACCCGCAGGTCCGCAAGGTCCTGTCGGTGCACAAGGACCCGCTGGTGATGTAGGTCCCGCAGGCCCTCAAGGTCCGGCGGGTGCAATTGGTCCCGCAGGTCCACAAGGTCCCGTCGGTCCGCAAGGTCCTGCAGGTGATACAGGTCCCACAGGTCCTCAAGGTCCCGTAGGCGCTACAGGTCCCGCAGGTCCCCAAGGTCCTGTCGGTCCGCAGGGTCCTGTAGGTGATACGGGCGCACAGGGTCCTCAAGGACTTCCCGGAGGCGTACTCGGCTATGCCGATTTTTACGCCTTGATGCCGCCCGATAACTCGGCAACGGTTGCTCCCGGCACCGATGTCAGCTTCCCGCAGAACGGTCCGATTGCTAACACGAACATTGGTCGACTCGGTCCGTCCTCGTTCAATCTCGGACCTATCGGAACCTATCAGATCCTATTCCAAGTCAGCGTTACCGAGGCGGGACAGCTGATTTTGACATTGAACGGTCAAGATTTAGCATATACCGTCGCAGGTCGCGCTACGGGAACATCTCAGATCGTGGGAATGGCTATCGTAACTACCACGGCGGTCAACTCGGTTCTGACAGTCCGCAACCCTGCAGGCAATGCCGCGGCGCTTACCATTACGCCTCTTGCAGGCGGAACTCGACCTGTTTCCGCGCATCTTGTGATTACGCAGATAGGCTAATGCCTTTATAAGCAGCGCCTGTTGATTTGTTGCCATTGAATGTTAAAACACCTATAGCGTTCTGCTTTTGCGGAGCGCTATAGGCGTACTTTTTCTTTAGTTAGGCTTTGTGTTATTTAGTTAAGGTTTCTATTGCTATCTGCATCCCTAACTTGAAGGCGTACTCGAATATGGCTTCCTCGGCATAGCTCGCGTATTCACTCCAACAATCGTCGAACTTTTCAAAAATTTCCTTTTGCTCGTCGGTCATTGTTTTGAGCAGGTCGTCGTGGTGGCGAGCCATATACTCCATAAGCTGCTTCATTTCGGAAGAGTTGTTGCGACTATCGGTTTGAGGGCATACATTTCCGTGCCAAAGTTCATTGATAATTGATTTCATACCAACACCACCTCCCGCAAAACGGTTTCTTCCGTGCTTGCCTTGATGTTGTTCATTTCGGCAACCCAACGGAGCATATCGCGAGTTTTCAAATCCTCGTCGATAGCTCTTTCGGTAGCGAGGCGAGAGATGATGCTTTCAAGCATCTGCTTTGCTTCAAGGTCTATTTCGTGCAGCCGAGCGTTCAACTTGCCCTCGGTCAAGAGCGTCGTGTACCTTCCGCGACGGTGATGTTTGATGTAATCAAGGTGCATCCGTCCGTATTTGCCGATCCGATAGTCGGTCTGTTTGGGAAGTTTAATATCGGGGATAAGGTATCCGTTTTCTTCGCGGTAAGATCCTCCGAGAGTTTCATAAAGGTTATCAAAGTTCTTTTTCATTGTAGTATCCTCCAAAATTAAATTTTGATTTTACTACAATTCATTCTCGCACCCAAACCAATCAACAAAAATGCCAAGGGACACCTACCTGCTTTATGGTAGGTGTCCCTTGGTGGGAGATTTTTTATAATCGATCTTACTGTTTTGCGGCAAGAATGCGCACGAGAGAAAGGAACTGCTCCTTGTATTCGTCCTCTCCAAGATCAAGTGCAGAAAGATCAGCTGCGATATCGTCAAGACTGCTGTCTGCGGCATATTCACTCTCGTGAATGATCATAGAAAGCTCTACTACGCTCGATATAAACTTAAAGTTAGCATTTGGAGTATCGGTATAAGCCTCTTTGCCGAAGCTGTATTCGTTAAGCTCGCTCTTATTTCCGTCGGGTGCTTTATATCTGACCGCCAAATTAAACCACTCGTTCTCCGCTTCCTTTGCGCCCACGTTCAGAATGAGCTCATAGCATACTGTAAGCGAATGTCCCGAGCCGAGATCGCCCGCATCCTTTGTGTCGTCTGCAAAATCCTCTTTGTTGAGGAGTCTGTTTTCGTAGCCAACGAGTCTATACGAGCTTATGCTATCGGCATTGAAGGTTATCTGAAGCTTTACGTCCTTTGCTACGGTATAGAGCGTTGAGAAAAGCTCAGCGCCGAATATCTTCTCGGCTTCCTTTTCACTGTCTATATAGTAATACACACCGTTTCCGCAGTCGGCTATCGTTTCCATCATATCGTCCTTATAGTTGCCTGTTCCAAATCCGAGAACAGAGAGGAATACTCCCTCCTCCTTCTTCTCGCTGACAAAGCTCTTGATCTCCTCGGTAGAGGACATTCCGACGTTGAGGTCTCCGTCCGATGCCATTATTATTCTATTGTTTCCGCCGCTTATAAAGTGCTCTTCAGCAAGCGCGTACGCCTTTTTAAGTCCTGCCTCGCCATTCGTTGAGCCCCCCGCTTCAAGCGAATTTACGGCATTCATTATCTTGGTCTTTTTGCTTCCCTTACAGCCGTCAAGAACGACTCTTTCCTTGCCTGCATAGGTAACTATCGAGATAGTATCGTCCTCGCCGAGATTGTCAACAAGGTATGCGAACGCCTCCTTGAGAAGTCCGAGCTTATCGCTCGATTGCATAGAACCGGAAACGTCTATAAGGAAGACGAGATTGTTCTTTTGCGCGACAGGAGTTTCTACTGCCTGAAGTCCCATTACCATAAGCACTGCCTCCTCGTTCCAAGGACAAGGCGCTATCTGAGCGGTAGTCGAGAAGAGCTCGTTCTCTGCGGGTGAGGAATAGCCGTAATCAAAATAGTTTATCATTTCCTCGGTTCTTATCGATCTGCCCGCAGTTGCTATAAGCTCTGTAAGGCTATATCCCTGCTCTACGAGCTTACGGAAATAAGCATAAGATGCCGTATCAACGTCAGCCGAGAAGGTGGAGATATTCTCTTCAGAAGTGCTTATAAACTCATTTTCGATAAATTTTCCATAATCGGGATTGGGCATTCCGTCAATGAAGGCATCAGCTCCGTCATCAGTGCCTGATACGCTGTCGTTTGAGGCGTACTCCATATCCATACCCATATTGGGTGCCATCGCGTCATTGTTTTTCATGGCCGCTCCGCACGAAACAAGGCTGAATAAAAGAGCCGCGACGAGTAATAAAGAAATAATACTTTTTTTCATCTTAATTGCTTCCTTTCATATTTTTGGGGGAAGATATCATCACAAAAGAACTATAAGATTTTCGAGAAGCAGCATAAATTTCTCGTTAGGCTCATATTCAGGAGAATACTCGAAGAGTTCTCCGTAACCGACGTTACCGTCAGACGCCTTCAAGTAAGGAGAAACCACCTCTCCGTTACCGTAGGATATCCAGACCTTACAGGATACCTTCTGCGCCTCGTCTGGTGAGAGCTCCCTGCCGAGAGATACAACAACTGAAGTAAAGTCCTCGTAACCGTCATAAAGTGCTGTCGTTCTGTAGCTCTGCGGCTCATCACCGTCAAATTGCCAGATAAGAGTTGTGTTTCCGTCAAAGAAGTCTATCTCGTCGGCTGTATGGATCTCCACGATGCTTTCATCGATACGCGAAAGATATTCGGAGAGTGTTCCAAAGCTTTCGTCGGGCATAGCCGCATTGTTCTTAGAGTCTGAGAAATCCGCATTGTCGTCATCTCCGACCCGTGAAGAAAGGAATACGCCAAGTCCGACCGTCACACAAATGACAAGACTGCAGGCAAGCGCGAGTGTTTTGGTAAGCACCGAAAAGCTTCTCTTGGGCTTTACGTAGGGTCTCTCAGCCTCGGCAATGATAAAGTCGTCTATCATACCGACAGCGTCGAAAAGCTTCTCTACACTTGCGCTCTTTGTTTTGTCTTTTCTCATAGCTCTATCCCCTCCTTTTCAAGAAAATTTTTCAAAGCAATTCTTAACCTGTGCAAAATGCTCTTGACCTTGCCCTCGCCCGATCCGATATTTTTTGCGATATCGGCGGTAGAGTCGGAATAGTAATATCTTCTTACGAAAATATATCTCTTTTCCTCATCTATTGAGAGCAAAAAGTCATTCAGAGCCCCCGCAAGCAGGCTGTTCTCGTATTCGCTTTGAATATTCTCCCCCGAAGGAATAGCCTCGGAAAGCTCGTCAAGTATGCTCGACGCTCCTCCTCGCTTCTTTGAATTCTGCGCTCTGTATCTGTCTATTGATATTCTCCTGGTGATTTTCGAAAGAAATGCGCCCAGATACGCAGGTCTTTCGTCAGGCATTCTCGACCACGCCGCAAGGTAGGTGTCACTCACACATTCCTCGGCGTCCTCAAAGACACCGAGAAGCCCGAGCGAGATACCGATAAGCATTCTTCCGTACTTCTTATCGCTCTCCTTTATGGCGTTCTCCGAGCGTGCCCAGTAGAGATCTACTATTTGATGATCTTCCATTTTAGCCCTTCCTTCCTTTTTGGGCCTTCACCCTATATGTCGTAAAAAAATCAAAAAGGTTTCACTTTTTATAAAAATTTTTCCAAAAATATTTTATCATATATTTTTCCATAGGTCAAGAAAGAAAATAAACACCGCAGATCAAGACCTTATCTGCGGTGTTTTCATATATTATCTTATACCGTAATTCTCGATAACGTAATCCATATCCTTGTCACCTCTACCCGAAAGACAGATAAGAATAGAGCCGTTATCCATAGTTTTCGCCATACGTATAGCGTGAGCTACCGCGTGGCTGCTCTCGATAGCGGGAATGATTCCCTCCATTCTCGCAAGGGTGAAGAATGCGTCTATAGCCTCCTCGTCACCTACCGTTTCATACTTTACGCGGCCAATGTCGCGAAGAAAGGCGTGCTCGGGGCCCGATGAAGGATAATCAAGTCCGCTTGCCACCGAATAAACGGGAGCGGGGTCGCCGTTTTCGTCTTTAAGCATTATGCTGTTAAAGCCGTGCATAATGCCCTCCTCGCCAAAGTTAAGGCTTGCGGCGTGATCGCCAAGCTTTTCCCCTCTTCCAAGAGGCTCAACGCCGTATATATCAACGTGATCGTTAAGGAAACCTGCGAAGAAGCCCGCGGAGTTTGAGCCTCCGCCCACACAAGCGGTGATCGCGGTAGGAAGATGTCCCGTCATTTCAAGGAACTGCTCTCTTGCCTCGATACCGACTATCTGCTGGAAATCTCTTACCATCATAGGAAAGGGGTGCGGTCCAAGAGCCGAGCCGATGCAGTAAATGGCGTCCTTATATTCCTTACTGTAAGCCTCGAACGCCGCGTCAACTGCCTCTTTAAGCGTTGCAAGTCCGTGCTTTACCTCTACGACGTTCGCGCCAAGTATCTTCATTTTAGCAACGTTTGGCGCCTGCTTCTGAATATCGACAGTTCCCATATATATATCGCATTCAAGTCCAAAGTACGCCGCCGCGGTAGCAAGAGCAACGCCGTGCTGTCCTGCGCCCGTTTCGGCGATCACCTTTTTCTTGCCCATGTACTTTGCAAGAAGTGCCTCACCCATACAGTGATTGAGCTTATGCGCGCCCGTATGGTTAAGGTCCTCACGCTTTACGTAAAGGTGAACGTTTCCAAGTGAGCCGCTGAGCCTGTCAAGATGACTGATAGGTGTAGGTCTGCCCTGAAATTCCTTACGTATACGGCGAAGCTCGCTGATAAATTTACGCGACTGACAGATAGCGAAATAAGCATCGGTTATCTCTGCCATCGCCGCCTTAAGCTCCTCGGAGATATAACAGCCTCCGTATTTGCCAAAATATCCGTTTTTATCGGG
>JAZNES010000068.1:0-2628 GCA_045588755.1 Eubacteriales bacterium
CGCTCTGCCGTCCGTTTGCATATCTGAAACTTTTTTGTGAAATAATAGAATTAGCTAATTGAACCCGTTGACAAAATCGTGGTACACGAAGCCACAAAGGACGAAAACGGAAAAAAGTACAGGATATTGACATCTACTACCGTTTCGTCGGAATGATTGATTAAAAACACACCGATTTGCCTCAAAAGCGGGCAAATCTTACATACCGTATCCTTAACTAAGGGAAACGGGGAAAAGGAATCCTGATATCGATATGCTTCTTGCTTTTTCTAAATATTATAATAGATCAATAGATTATCTGATAACAGGAAATGAGTTTCAACCGTAGTATACTTTTTCAACGGATATTTCCGAAAAGTGGAATAATTCACTTATGTGTGACAATAATATTTTTCGGAAGGTCGGTGGAAGGATGAGGGTCATATCAGCAAGCGGAAGGCAGGCTGACGAAATTATCAGCGGTATTGTCGCAGGATTTTCTAAGGCTAATATTCCGTATTTATGTATGAGCACAAGCGGATGCAAAGACTCTTGCTGCAGACGACCGCTTGCCGGGTCCGCAATTGACGGCTGCGGAGAAGCGGTGGGGGAATGTGCAGAAGTGTTACTCGCTTCCACCGATCACATCCCTTTTTTATCAGGCTTTGACGAGGGTATAGCAATACTTTCTCCGGATTCAAAGGGTGAGGGATGTGAATTTACAAAACGCGGCTTTGTTATTTCTTCGCAAGATACTCAGATCCCCTCTATTTTAAGAAAATATCCGGTTATTTCTTGCGGAATGAACGCAAAGGATACGGTGACTTTTTCAAGTTTGCGTGCAGACAGAGGGATGATATGTCTTCAGCGGAAACTGATTACCTTTGAAGGGAGAGTTATTGAGCCGCAGGAATTTCCGACGATCGGTGAAGGGTTTGGAACTCTTGCGGTTTTTACAGCACTTCTTCTCTGTGATGTTATAAAGTGATTTTGGCGGCTTTTGCCGCCTTTTTATATTCTTTACTTTTTCTTTAAATAATAGTATAATCTTAATAGGGGGTGAGTAAAATGCTTACCAAGCTTTACAAATTATTCGAAAAAAGCAAGCGTATAGTTTTTTTCGGAGGTGCAGGCGTATCTACCGAAAGCGGAATACCGGATTTCAGGAGTGTAGACGGACTCTATTCGCAAAAGTATGACCATCCTCCTGAGGAGATATTAAGTCATAGTTTTTTTATAAAAAATACTGAGGAGTTTTACCGTTTTTACAGAGATAAGATGATATTTACCGGTGCTAAGCCGAATAACGCTCATATTGCTCTTGCCGAGTTGGAAAAGAGAGGTAAGCTTTCGGCGGTTATCACTCAGAATATAGATGGACTTCATCAGTTAGCCGGCTCAAAAAACGTCTTTGAGCTTCACGGGTCTGTTTACAGAAATTATTGTATGAAATGCGGCAGGCGTTTTAGTATCGATGTCGTAATTGCAGATAAAGGTGTACCGAAATGCCCGTGCGGAGGGATTATCAGGCCCGATGTTGTTCTTTATGAGGAGCCTCTTGATGATGATACTGTTATTGCGAGCGTTGAGGCTATACGTCAGGCGGATCTTCTTGTTATAGGCGGAACCTCTCTTGCTGTTTACCCCGCAGCAGGGCTTATAAAATACTATAGGGGAGACGAGCTTGTGCTTATAAACAAAACCCCTACCTCGGCTGATTCTATGGCTACTCTTGTAATACGGGAGTCAATAGGCGAGGTGCTCAAGGGTTTTATTTAATGAAAGGTCGATTATAATGGAAAAAAGAGAGATACTGAAAATTGTTGATCATACTGTTCTCAAGCAGACGGCGTCCTTGGGCGATATTAAAAAAATTATTGATGAAGGAATAAAATGCGCAGTGGCTTCTGTCTGTATTCCTCCTTCATACGTAAAAGCAGCTACGGATTACTCAGAAGGCAGATTGCCTGTTTGTACGGTTATTGGGTTTCCTAACGGTTATTCAGCTACTGAAGTGAAGATTTTTGAAGCAAAGCAGGCTATAACAGACGGTGCGACAGAGATAGATACGGTTATCAACATTTGTGACGTGAAGAATGGAGATTACGATAGAATTCTTTGTGAACTGAATAGCATTAGGGAAGTTTGTGAAGGGAAAATTCTTAAGGTGATAATCGAAACCTGTATGCTTACCGAAGAAGAAAAAATCAACCTTTGTCATCTGGTTTCTCAATCCGGAGCCGATTATATTAAAACCTCAACAGGCTTTGGAGGTGGCGGAGCTACTGTGGAGGATGTCGCTTTGATGCGCGCTAACTGTATGCCCGAGGTCAAGATCAAGGCCGCAGGAGGGATACGGTCTTTTGAGGATGCTCAAAAGCTTATAAACGCCGGCGCAAGTCGTTTAGGTACCAGTGCCCTTGTTAAGCTTTGGTTGGAGGAGAATAAATGAAAAGAGTATTCCTTATTGTGCTTGATAGCTTTGGTATTGGAAATGCTCCTGATGCTGCGCAATTCGGCGATGAGGGAGCCAATACCTTAAAAACGGTTTCTGCATCTGCGAAATTTCATATGCCTACTATGAAGAAGCTTGGCTTATTCAATATCGATGGTGTTGATTGCAAAGAAGCTGAGGAAAAGCCTATTGCG
>JAZNES010000069.1:0-4221 GCA_045588755.1 Eubacteriales bacterium
AATATTAATGTAGGGTTAAAAATCAACCCGACAAAAACGGAATTTTTAAGGAGGGATAATATGGCATACTCGTTTTCACTTGATGGATTTCCGTCGCTTGTGCGGGAGTTCGCCTCCTATAAATCCGCGATACAGAACTGCTCCGAAAAGACAGTGTCGGAGTATCTGCTTGATCTGAGAACCTTTTTCAGATTCTTGTTGGCTCGCGAAAAAAGAATATCGATGGGTAGCGAGGAGTTTGAAAAAATAGATATACGTGTGGTGGATCTCGATTACATAAAGAACGTTACCACCGAGGATATATACGAATTTTTGATGTATTCCGATACGGTCAGAGGTAATCACGCCGCGGCACGTTCGAGAAAGCTTTCGGCAATAAAGGGATTTTTCAAATATCTAACCGTAAAGCGAATGATGCTCGAGGAGAACCCCGCCGCAAATATAGAATCCCCCAAAAATGCAAAATCTCTGCCGAAATATCTTACTCTTGAGGAGAGCATAGAGCTCCTTAACGCCGTCAAAAACGATGCCGATTCCGAGAACAGAGTCAGGGATTATGCAATAATCACGCTCTTTCTGAACTGCGGAATGCGTGTATCCGAGCTTGCGGGAATAGATATAAACGACGTTGACCGTTTTTTGCGATCGCTTACAGTAACGGGAAAGGGAAATAAGCAGAGAATAGTATATCTGAATGAGGCGTGTCAGGAGGCACTTGGAGCGTATATTGACGAAAGACTTGGCGATAAATACAAAAAGGCTGACTGCAAGGCACTCTTTCTCAGTAACCGCCAGCAGAGAATAAGCGTAAAGACGGTTCAGTGGATGGTCTATAAATATCTCGATATGGCGGGACTTCAGTCAAAGCATTACTCGGTCCATAAGCTTCGTCATACGGCCGCGACACTTATGTATCAGACAGGCAACGTTGACGTAAGAGTGCTCAAGGATATTCTCGGTCACGAGCAGCTCAATACCACCCAAATATATACCCACGTAAGCAACAGAAGCATGGAGGAAGCCATGGCGCAGAACCCGCTTTCAAGGATAAAGGATGACAGTGAGGGATAAAAAAGAGAGCCCTTGCTCGTCCTTTTGTTGTTATTTGTCCGCTTTTATTTTAAGATAAAGCTTATCCGAAAGTTCAACGAAATCCTCGATAGTCAGCTTCTCACCGCGGATATTTTCCGAATGACCGCAGGAGGTGATTATTTCAGTTATCGTAGCTTTATCAAGCTCTGAAAAGCCCGATGAAAGTGAATTGGAAAGAGTTTTCCTGCGTTGCTCAAAGGCCGCCTTTACCGTTCTGAAGAACATATTCACGTCGAGTGGCTTGTAAGGCCTTTCCTCGTCCTTCCAAAGCTTTATACGCATTACGGCCGAGTCTACCTTAGGAGCGGGCATAAATCTGTCGGCACTTACCCTGAAAAGCTTTTCGGCCTGCCCGTAATATGCTACCACGGAGGTGATAGCCCCGCAGTTCTTGCCGCCTGTTCTGGCGCATAGCCTGTCCGCGACTTCTTCCTGAACCATAACTGTAATATAATCAAAGGGAAGGCCCGATTCAAGAAGCTTCATAAGAATTGGTGTAGTGATGTAATAGGGGAGATTTGCACAGACCGAAACACCGCCCTTCTCAAAGTAGGGCGCGAGAGTGCCTTCAAGATCTGCTTCCATAACGTCCTCATTTATGACCTTTACGTTGGAATATTCTCCAAGGGTATATTTGAGAACGGGAATGAGATTTTTGTCTATCTCAAACGCCACCACGTTTTCATAGCGCTTTGCAAGCTCCTGGGTAAGCGGACCGATACCGGGACCGATTTCCATAATGGTTTTGGCCGTGTTATCGCAGCACATATCGGCTATGTCTTCAACTATCATATTGTCGGTAAGAAAGTTCTGCCCGAATTCCTTTTTGAAATTCAGCGAAAACATAGCCATTATCTGCTTTATCGTTTTTGCATCACAAAGATTCATATACAGTTCCTTTGTTTATCAATATTCTGCGTTTCCAACTGTTCTGGGATAGGGAATTACGTCACGGATATTGGACACACCGGTGATATACATAATGATACGCTCAAATCCAAGTCCGAAGCCTGCGTGCTTAACAGAGCCCCAGCGGCGAAGGTTGACGTACCACTCGTAGTCCTCGGTCTTCATTCCAAGCTCTTCCATACGTGCGCAGAGAAGGTCCATTCTTTCTTCTCTCTGGCTACCGCCGATTATCTCACCGACACCGGGAACGAGAAGGTCCATAGCGGCAACGGTCTTTCCGTCGTCGTTAAGACGCATATAGAAGGACTTTATCTCCTTGGGGTAATCGATAACGAATACGGGCTTACCGAATACCTGCTCGGTAAGATATCTTTCATGCTCTGTCTGAAGGTCGGTGCCCCAAGAAACGGGATATTTGAAATCAGCGCCGCTTTCCATAAGAAGCTTGACTGCCTCGGTATAGGTAACCTTTACGTAGTCGCTTCCTATAAGGGAGTTGATACGGTCGCAAAGGGTGTTGTCAACAAAGCTGTTAAAGAAATTGATCTCATCGGGGCACTTAGCCATAACGTGACGGAGGATATACTGTATCATATCCCAAGCGAGCTCCATATCGTCGTTAAGATCGGCAAATGCTATCTCGGGCTCTATCATCCAGAACTCTGCTGCGTGACGTGTTGTATTCGAATTTTCGGCTCTGAAGGTAGGACCGAAGGTATAGATGTTTCCAAAAGCCAAAGCGAAGGTCTCGCCCTCAAGCTGACCCGAAACGGTAAGGTTTGCACTCTTGCCGAAGAAGTCCTGAGAGAAGTCAACGCTTCCGTCCTCGGTCTTGGGAGGATTTGCCACGTCAAGTGTCGTTACTCTGAACATCTCGCCCGCACCCTCACAGTCAGATGCTGTGATAAGGGGAGTGTGAACGTAAACAAAGCCTCTCTGGTTAAAGAAGCTGTGTATAGCGTAAGCTACCTCGCTTCTTACTCTGAAAACTGCGTTGAAGAGGTTGGTGCGGGGACGAAGATATGCCTGCTCGCGCAAGAACTCGACGCTGTGACGCTTCTTCTGAAGGGGATAATCGGGAGCGGAAACACCCTCTACCTCAACTGAGGTCGCCTTTATCTCAAAGGGCTGCTTCATTTCGGGAGTAAGCGCAATTACTCCGCGAACTATTACCGACGCGCCTACGTTAAGATGGCTTATCTCGTCATAGTTTGCTATGTTATCGCGCTCAAAAACGATCTGTGCGCTCTTAAGACAGCTTCCGTCGTTAAGATCTATAAAACCGAAGGCTTTGCTGTCACGTATGCTTCTTATCCAACCGCACACTGTAACCTCGGAGGGAAGGGCACTTCCGTCCTTTACGGCGCAGTAGATATCCTTGATAAGTGTTCTCTTCATTTTTATATATTCCTTTCTGTTGCTTTCTCTTTATATTTGTTTTTTGTATGCTAAATTTGCTATAATATCACAAAGCTCGTCGTAATTTATTCCAACAGCCGCTGCCTCTTGCGGAAGCAGACTGGTTGGGGTCATACCGGGCAATGTGTTTGCTTCAAGACACCAAACGTCGTCATTGTCGTCCATAATGTAGTCAAATCTTGCGTAACCCGAAAGACGAAGCGCCTCAAAGCCGATCGTTGTCGAGTGCGACATCTTGTTTAACTGCATAAGGCTTACTTCCGCGGGACATATCTCGGTGGTAGCTCCGAGCTGATATTTGTTTTTATAATCATAGAATCCGTTTTTGGGGATTATCTCAACGGGCGGCAGAGTCCTGCCGTCGAGGATTCCCATAGTGAATTCGCGCCCGACGATCTTTTTTTCAACGATAACGTGATCTTCATATTTTGCCGCCACGGAAAGCGCGAGGGTGATCTCTTCTTTCGTGTGAGCAATTGAGATGCCTACGCTTGAGCCGCAGGAGCAGGGCTTTATCACGCAGGGAATACCTACCGTTTTTTCTATGTATTCAGCCGAGAGATCGCTCACCTTCTCGTATATCCAATCGGGAGTAAGAATACCCGCTGAGCGCAAAAGACGCTTTGAAATGTCCTTATCCATAGCGAGTAGGCTGCCTATATATCCCGAGCCCGAATATTTTATTCCAAAATTATCGAGCGTGGCCTGAAGCTGTCCGTTCTCGCCCATAGCGCCGTGAAGGGCAAGGAAGACTACGTCAGCCAATTTACAAAGTTTCAATACGTTAGGACCTATCAGCTC
>JAZNES010000070.1:0-3697 GCA_045588755.1 Eubacteriales bacterium
CTTTGCGGTGGGCAATTTGAATAATTGAATGAATATTTATTTATAATTATTCATTTATTCGTCCTCGCTGATAAAGACTTCTCAAAAACTGTGAAAATAACACAGTAAAAGCAGAAAAAATTATATAAATTTTGTTTCGAAAGCTATTGACAATTATACATTTGAGGTGTATAATATTCACATATTTAGAATATATATTCAACGAGAGGTGAAAATTATGGAAAAGAAAGACATTAAAAAAGTAGTACTTGCATATTCGGGCGGTCTTGATACGTCTATCATCATTCCGTGGCTCAAAGAAAATTATAATAATTGTGAAGTTATTGCGGTAAGCGGAAACGTTGGTCAAAGTGATGAGCTTGAGGGCCTTGAGGAGAAAGCAATAAAGACAGGTGCATCGAAGTGCTATATTGAAGATCTTACTAATGAGTTCGTTGACGATTATATCATTCCTACCGTTATGGCAGGTGCGAAATACGAGGAGTATCTGCTCGGTACTTCCTTTGCGCGTCCCGTTATCGCTAAGCGTATAGTTGAGATAGCAAAGGCAGAGGGAGCTGACGCTATCTGTCACGGTTGTACGGGAAAGGGAAACGATCAGGTCCGTTTTGAGCTCACCATAAAGGCATTTGCTCCCGATATGCCCATAATCGCTCCTTGGCGTGAGTGGGATATTAAATCTCGTGAGGAAGAAATAGAATATGCAGAGGCGCATAACGTGCCTCTTAAGATCAACCGTGAAACCAACTATTCAAAGGACAAAAATATGTGGCATCTGAGCCACGAGGGACTTGACCTTGAAGATGCGGGCAATGAGCCTCTTTATGAGAAGCCCGGATTCTTGGAGATGGGTGTATCTCCCATTGATGCTCCCGATGTTCCTACATATATCACTCTTGACTTTGAGAAGGGCCGTCCTGTTGCTTTCAACGGAGAAAAGATGAGTGCGAAGGATATCATACTTGAGCTTAACAAGGTCGGAGGAGCTAACGGTATCGGTCTTCTTGATATCGTTGAGAACCGTGTTGTAGGTATGAAATGCCGTGGCGTTTACGAAACTCCCGGCGGAGCTATCCTTTATTTTGCGCACAACTATCTTGAGACTGTATGTCTTGATAAATATACTGCTCATAAGAAGGATGAGCTCAGTGTTACTTTTGCAGATCTCGTATATAATGGTCAGTGGTTTACACCTCTTCGCGAGGCTCTTTCCGCATTCGTAGAAAAGACTCAGGAGAACGTTACGGGTAAGGTAAAGATAAAGCTTTACAAGGGTAACATGATAAAAGCAGGCGTGTGGAGTGATTATTCTCTCTATTCCGAGGAGATCGCTACCTTTGGAGAGGATCACGTGTATAATCAAGCCGACGCTACCGGATTTATCAATTTGTTTGGACTTCCTATAAAGGTTCAGGCTCAGGTAAATCAGAAAAACTCTAAATAACTTTCGAGGAGAGGTTTGCCTACCGTGATTTTTGCGCGGTGGGCAAACTGTGTATAAATAACTATGGAAAAAATGTGGTCTGGAAGGTTTCACAAGGAGCTTGACAGCATTGCTGATGATTTTAATTCGTCTATAAGCTTCGATAGCAGAATGTATACTCAAGACATAAAAGGCTCGTTGGCACACGCCGCTATGCTTGCAAAACAGGGCATTATATCCGATGAGGAATGTGATATTATTTCGGCTGGTCTTGAGGAAATTTTGAGTGATATAGATACTCAAAAGCTTGCTATCGATATGGCTGCTGAGGACATTCATATGTTTGTTGAGAGCGAGCTCACCAAAAGAATAGGCGACGTAGGCAAAAAGCTGCATACCGCGAGAAGCAGAAACGATCAGGTAGCACTTGACGTAAGACTTTATCTTCGTGATAAGTGCGATGAGGTAGTTGAACTTATCAAGGAGCTTGTTTCAAATATCAACGGTAAAGCCGAGGAAAATAAGGCTACGATAATGCCCGGATATACTCATCTGCAAAGAGCACAGCCGATAACCTTCGGTCAGCACCTCAGCGCATATTCTATGATGCTTCTTCGTGATATCGGTCGTATAAAGGATGCTGTAAAGAGAATGAATTTCTCGCCTCTCGGCTCTTGCGCTCTTGCGGGTACTACTTATAATACCGATAGAAAATACGTTGCGGATAAGCTTGGATTTTATGGAGTAACCGCCAATAGCATCGACGGTGTGTCCGATAGAGATTTTTGCCTGGAGCTTATGAGTGCGTTCTCGATGCTTATGATGCATCTTTCAAGATTTTCAGAAGAAATAATTCTTTGGTCAAGCTGGGAATTCAAATTTGTAGAGTTGGATGATGCCTATACCACGGGTTCGTCAATCATGCCCCAGAAGAAAAATTCCGATATGGCAGAGCTTGTGCGCGGAAAAACGGGCAGAGTTTACGGAAATCTGCTTGCGCTTCTTACAACCCTCAAAGGTTTGCCCCTTGCGTACAACAAAGATATGCAAGAGGATAAGGAGGCGATATTTGATTCGGTGGATACGGTCATTATGTGTCTTAGAGTGTTTGCTCCTATGATAAGAACGATGAGCGTGCGCGCTGATAATATGTACAAAGCGGCACAGGAAGGCTTTATAAATGCTACCGACCTTGCTGATTATCTCGCCAAGAAGGGAATGCCGTTCAGAAGTGCATATAAAGTCGTCGGACAAATAGTGGCGCGTTGCATAGAGGATAAAACAACGCTTGATGCACTTGCGCTTAGCGTTTATAGAGAATATAGCGAGCTCTTCGAGAATGATCTTTACGAGAAAATATCTCTTGAAACTTGTGTTAACAAGAGAATATCTGAGGGAGGAACGTCTGTCACCTCGGTAGAAAAACAAATAGCTTATGTAAGGACGGAGCTTGAAACACTGTGAATACAAAAAAGATTTTCATTGACGGAAAAGCAGGAACGACCGGACTTCGTATATATGAACGCTTAGTCGATAGAAACGATATAAACATTATATCTCTTTCGGATGAGGACAGGAAGAATACAGAAAAGAGAAAAGAGGCACTTAACAGCTGCGACGTCGCGTTTTTGTGTTTGCCGGATGCGGCGGCTGTTGAGGCTGTAGATCTTGTTGAAAATCCCGACGTTGTAATAATTGATGCCTCAACGGCTCACCGTACCAACAATGATTGGACGTATGGATTTCCTGAAATATCAAAGGATATTGAAGCGCAGCTGCCACGCTCTAAGAGAATAGCAAATCCCGGCTGTCACGCAAGCGGATTTATAGCGCTCACTTATCCACTTATGAAAAACGGATTTATATCCGAGGACGTCGAGCTTACCTGTCATTCTATAACGGGATACAGCGGCGGCGGTAAAAATATGATAGCGGAATACCAGGACGCGCATAGAGATATTTTGCTTGGTGCTCCCAGACAGTATGGACTTTCGCAGGAGCATAAGCATTTAAAGGAAATGAAAGCCATATCTCAAATTGAAAATGAACCTCTGTTTTCGCCTATTGTTGCTGACTTTTACAGTGGCATGGAGGTGAGCGTACCGCTTTTTGCAAAGGATCTTGCGGGAAGTGTGGCGGACGTGCGCGAGGTGTATGCCGCGTGCTACAACACCGCGGTGGTGCATTACAACGAGAGCGCGGATGAGGGCGGCTTCCTCTCTGCTGCGGCTTTCTCGGGACGCGACGATATGGAGATCTCGGTGGCGGGCAACG
>JAZNES010000071.1:0-4516 GCA_045588755.1 Eubacteriales bacterium
CATCGGAGTCCCCCGAAAGAGGCCCCTTGAGATGACCCTCGCCGCCGCCAAATTCTTCAGAAGCTGTCTTTTCGACGAAAAGATAGGCAGCACGGCTATGGATTATCTTCGCAATAACCGTAAGCTCTCCCCTGCCGTAATAAAGCATTTCGGGCTTGGATATTCACCCGACAGCTTTACGGCGCTGACGAGCCACCTTCGTTCTCTCGGCTTTACCGACGAGGAGATGACTACGGGCTTCCTCGGCGGAAAGAGCAAAAAGAACGGAATGACCTACGATTATTACAGAAACCGTATAATCTTCCCCATTATAGACACTGCGGGCAACGTCGTGGCGTTCGGCGGCAGAGTTATGGACGACTCAAAGCCGAAATATCTGAACACCTCGGACACCCCCGCCTTCAAAAAGAGCAAGCATCTTTTCGCCCTCAATTTTGCTAAGAATTTCGCGGCGGAGGAGATGATACTCTGCGAGGGCTATATGGACGTTATCGCGCTTCACGCCGCAGGCTTTGAGAACGCCGTGGCAACGCTCGGAACGGCGATAACCGCGGATCAGGCGAGAATTTTTGCAAAGTATACAAAAAAGGTCGTAATAACCTACGACTCCGACTCGGCAGGTCAGTCTGCCGCAGACAAGGCTATGAGGCTTTTAGCCGAAGCCGGAGTTGAGGTAAGAGTCCTTCGTCTGAACGGCGCAAAGGACCCCGACGAGTATATAAAAAAATACGGAGCCGCAAGCTTCAGAAACGTCATACAGGAAAGTAAAACGAGCTTTGATTACAGCGTTGACAAGATACTTGCGCTTCACGATATCTCAAATCCCACCGAGCTGCTTCGGGCAAGCGCAAAGATATGCGATATCATCTCGGGAGTATATTCGGGAGTTGAGAGAGAGCTTTATATAAATTCGGCTTCAAAGAGGCTCGGGATCACTGCCGAATCTCTCAAGAACGACGTTGAAAGAGTCAGACGTCGTAAAATACGCGAATTCAAGAAAGCCGAAAGCCAAAAGGCCGTTATGAGTGTCAAGGGACTTGATGACAGAATAAATCTTGACGCCTCGAAAAATATTCGGGCAAGCTCGGCTGAGGAGCTCGTTCTCGGACTTATGCTTCTCTTCGGAGAATACCGAAGCGCAGTGATAGATGGCTCTGTAAAGCTTGAAGCCGATGACTTTTCCACGGCGTTCGGCAGAAAGGTCTTCGAGGTCATCTGCAACGCCGAGAGGGAGGACAAGGGCTTCTCAAAGGTCATTCTCGGGCAGTATTTTTCGGTAGACGAGATAGGCAAAATAGAGAGCATAGAGCAAAAACGCCTTGCCCTTTCGGCAAACGGAAAAGAGGTCTTTGAGGAGGGAGTACGAAATCTTCTCAAAGAGAAAAAGCAAAACGAAGCCGAGGATATAAGCTCGCTTTTCGAGAAAAAAAGAGCCGAGGCAAAGCGCTCAAGGGAAAAGCAAACAAAGAATTGAAAAATTAAAAAATCAAGAATACATAAACTGAAAGGTAGTTAAAAATGTCAAAGAAGAAGACAACGCTTACAGAAGAACCCGAAATAGTACAGGATAGTGTTGAAGAAACCGAGGAAACGAGCGGCACTATCTTGAAAACAAAGGACAAAAAGATAGACATCAACGAGCTTATCGAGAGGGGTAAGAAAAAGGGCTCTCTCTCAAACGAGGAGCTTGATTACGTCATCGAGGAGCTTAATTTCGATATGGAGAGCCTCGATAAGCTTTACGAGACTCTCGAGGATAACGGAATAACGATAAACTCCGATATGTCGTCCTCCGATATGACCAAGCTTGAGTCCGAGGTAGAGTATTTTGCGGCAAGCGACAATATGGAAAAGCTTCTCGAACAGGAAGGACTTGCCATAGACGACCCCGTCCGTATGTACCTCAAGGAGATAGGACGCGTTCCGCTCCTCACTCCCGACAGAGAGAGAGAGCTTGCCGAGATAATGTCCTCCGACGCCGACGAGACCGTCAAGAAAGCGGCAAAGGACGAGCTCGTTGAAGCAAACCTCCGTCTTGTAGTAAGTATCGCGAAAAGATACGTCGGAAAGGGTATGTTCTTCCTCGATCTTATTCAGGAGGGAAACCTCGGTCTTATGAAGGCTGTCGAGAAATTCGATTACAGCAAGGGATATAAATTCTCTACCTATGCTACGTGGTGGATAAGACAGGCTATAACGAGAGCTATTGCCGATCAGGCAAGAACGATAAGAATTCCCGTCCATATGGTCGAGACTATCCACAGAGTATCGAGGACCTCTCGTCAGATGCTTCAGGAGCTCGGCCGTGAGGCAACAGCAGACGAGCTCGGTGAAAAGATCGGAATGAGCGCCGAGAAGGTGCGCGAGATAATGAAGATCGCTCAGGATCCCGTTTCTCTTGAGACTCCTATGGGTGAGGAGGAGGACAGCCACCTTGGCGACTTTATCCCCGACGACGATACTCCCGCGCCCGCCGATGCCGCGTCAGCTACGATCTTGCGCGAGGTCATCGAGAAGGAGCTCCGCACTCTCACTCCCAGAGAGGAGCACGTGATCAAGCTCCGTTTCGGTCTTTACGACGGACGCACCCGTACTCTCGAGGAGGTCGGAAAGGAATTCGACATCACCCGTGAGAGAATAAGACAGATCGAGGCAAAGGCTCTCCGTAAGCTCCGCCACCCCAGCAGAGCGCGTCACCTTAAGGGATTTCTTGACTGATATATCCCGCCATATGTCAAATATGTCAAATTCGGCAATGCAAATTTGTGCATTTTGAATTAAAATTTTTTATCAAATCGTTAATTAGATCATCTTTATAAAATACACCCAAAAATCGCTTGACTTTTTGCGATAAATGTTGTAAAATATTAGGGTATTTACTTTTGGCTTTCAGCCAAAGACACAGGAGGATACAAAATGAGTAAAAAATTAGTATGTCTTCTTTTAGCTCTGCTTATGGTCGTTACCGTATTTACCGGTTGCGGACAAAAAGATGGCGACGACGCTATCTCAGACGCGAAGGAAGAGGCTTCTGAAAGCACGGTCACACTTGCTATGTACTTGGTTTCCGAAAAGGAAGTAAGCAAGGAACAGGCAACCGCTATACAGGACGCCGTAAATAAAATAACAAAATCGAAATTCAAAGCCCAGATAATCCTTCACTTCTTTACCGAGGACACCTACTACGAGGCTCTTGACGCAGCTTTCGCAAAGATGGACGAGAATGCTACCCTTGAGGATGCTTTGGCAGACGAGCTCGCTAATAAGAAGGACGAGGCTGTAACAGGCGAGGATGAAACTATAGTCAACGAATACGGTGTCGTTGAGCTTAAATATCCCGATATCCCCGATTATCAGGTAGATATACTTTATCTTTCCGGATTTGAAAATCTCAAGAAGTACGTTGATGAGGAACGCCTTGCAATGCTCGACGATAACATCGCCAACACCTCGACCATTCTCAAATCCTACATAGCTCCCGATTACCTCTCAAGACTTGATAATCTCTTTGACGGAAAGACCTACGCTCTTCCCGTAAACGCTCCTATCGGAAACTACAAGTATCTCCTTTTGAATAAGGATATCCTTGCTAAATACAATCACGTTGCAAGCGATTTCACCTCGCTTATCGCCGATAACACTGAGACACTTCTCGAGACAGTCAAGAAGCTTGACGCCGATTATGTTCCCTTCCGTTCCTTGACGGGCAACGTCGTATCGGTACCAAACGCTAAATATCTCGGAACAGACGAGAACGGATACCTTACGAACACCTTCTCGGTAATGGGCGGTATGGAGGCAAAGACCTGGTCCTTCCTTAACGTAGGTCACTACGTTTCGAGTAGTACGATCCTCTCCAATCAGGTATTCCGTAACACCCTCGGAACTATCGCAAGATTCAAGGAGCTTGGATATTACTACGGTCCCGAAGAGGAGGCTGACAAGCCCTTCGCAATAGGCTATGCAGAGGGCGGTGCTGAGCTTAAGGCACAGTACGGCGACGATTACGAGTTCGTCGTTCTCCAGAACCCCACCTTCACCGCGCGTGACCTTTGCGCTAATATGTTCGCAGTTGCCGAGCAGTCCTCCGACGTCGCTCGAAGCATGCAGGTGCTCACTCACCTCAATACAGACGTTGAGTTCAGAAATCTTCTTCTCTACGGAATCGAGGGTGACAACTATGAGCTCTTGGAGAGCCAGCCCGATGAGGACGGAAAGACCTATCAGTACGTAAAGCGTCTTAACGAGAACTATATGATGGCTCCCGAAAAGACAGGTAATATGTCTATCATTTATCCTCTTGAGGGTCAGCCCTTGAATCTCACAGACTACTACAAAGAGCAGAATGCAGATGCCAAGACCGATATTCTTTTGAACTTTACCTATGCCGAGACTTCCGAGAATCTTCTCCACCCCGATCTCATCAAGACCCTCAACGAGTATTCGCAGAAGGTACTCGCCGAGCTTAACGAGATAGAGAGCGAGGCAGGAATGCTGGCATATCTTGAAGAGCAGG
>JAZNES010000072.1:0-6629 GCA_045588755.1 Eubacteriales bacterium
ATAAGCTGATCCATACAAATTCTGCCGAGTATCTTTGCGGGTTTACCTGATACGGTCAGGCAATAGTCGGAATTTGCCGTACATCGATGCAGACCGTCGGCATAGCCTATGGCAACGGTGGCGACCTTCATATCGCGCTCGGCGCAAAATTTTCTGCCATAGCTTACCGTCTGTCCCTTTTTAAGAGTCTTTATATGAGAAATGACCGAATACAAGCTCATTACGGGAGTAAGTCCCGAATATTTTTCGTCGGGATAAGAGGGAAGCAGACCGTACAAAACGATACCTGCTCTTGCCATATCAAGATGGTATTTTTTGTCAAGGAAGATGCCGGCACTGTTGGCGGTGTGGCAAATATCAAATTTTATGCCGTTTTCCTTAAAGAAATCGAGTGCGAATTTGAAATTTTCAAGCTGTTCGTCGGTATAGTCGTTCTGGTCTATATCATCGGCGACGGCGAAGTGACTGAATATTCCACGGGGTAAAAGGGAAGGGTCTTTACAGAGTGAAAGGGCATCATAAAGCTCGTCAGTTGTTCTTTCGCGGCACGAAAAGCCTATTCTTCCCATTCCCGTATCTATCTTTATATGTATCTTGACCTTTACGCCCTGTTTTTTTGCGTTCTGAGCCAGTGCCGTGCCATATTCGAGTGAATAGACGCATTGTGATATATCGTGCTCAGATAGTGATTTTGCGCACTCGGGATCGGTGTAGCCTAAAATAAGTATTGGAGCAGATATACCGTTCTTGCGAAGCTTGAGGGCTTCTTCAAAGGTAGCTACTGCAAAATGATCTGTTCCGAGAGATTCAAGGTGCCGTGCTACCTCTATAGCACCGTGTCCGTAGGCGTTAGCCTTTACCACGCAACAGAGCTTAGTATTCTTTTCAAGCTTTGATCTTATGAGAAAATAGTTGTTTTCAAGGGCATCAAGGTCTATCTTTGCCCATACTCTCCTACCAAAAAAATTATCAAGCTCTGTCATCTTGGCCCTCCGTTCAATACTTTGATAATTGATATTTTACCATATATGCTCTTCAATGTCAATCAAAAAAGCCGACGTCATAAAGAATTATGCGTCGGCTTTTTATTATTATGTGTTTATCTGGGAAGTATATTTCCGTTAGCGTCTATATATATGTCAAAGTTGACTATAGAAGCAACAGAGATTATAACCTTTTTGTACTCCTCAAGCTCTTCTGCCGAGACAGTAGACTGCTTTGCCTGCAAATTAGAGCTGAGCGCGGAGATGACCTCTTCCTTTTCGCTTTCGTTAAGTGTAACCTCTACGTTCAAAGGATTGGTCGTAGGAGTTTCACTTCCCGAATATACGTAATCAACAAGTGCATTCGAGATGATCTCGGAATCAAGCGCGCGGTTTACGTAATCGGTCGCGGTTATACCTGTTTTTCCATCTGCACCGAAGAGATTCTCCTCGGTATTGTTGAGTGCCGACATAGCGATATTCATCATATCGTCTATAGCCGCGGCTTCCTTCTGATAGTTCTCCTCGGACATACCGTTAGCTTTTGCTACCGACATATTATCGACCACCTCGGAAACAAGGCCCGAAACGTTTTCGGCGTGGTCCTCGTCAATACCGTAATTGATCATAGTATCTGTTGCCAAGATCTTTTTGATCGACTCTGCAGATTCAGGCGTAATGTCGCTGAGAAGTGCTTCGGCGTGGTGAGCTGCGGACGTTCCGTCAGAAGCACTCTTGAGCATCGAGATAGTGTGTGAAAGGGTATTAAGCTTATTCATGTAAGTGCTCGTTGCGCTGATGCCTTTATTTATCGACAAAGCCATATCGGTTGCTCTGTGGAGAGATATATTAAGGCTTTCGCAAGCGACATCGGACTGCAATATAGCAATAAGCACCTTGTCGGCATTTTCCTTGCCTATAAAATCACTTGCATGCATATCGTCAAGAAGGGGACCGAGGTCCTTCATAATAATCTCAATATCGTTGCCGTTCTTCGAAAGGTCATCAATGATAACCGCAAGATCCTTCATTATCTTGGCAATATCGTGCGCCGCATCCTGGGCATTTGAGTAGGTTCCATTTGCGGCTATGAGATCTGACTGAATTATAATTTGATTCTTTATAACAAAATCGTTTGCGTCAACGAACTGTGCCGAAGAAGCATCAAGACCGTCGCCTTCAAGAGCTGCAAGAGCCTTCTGAGCGAGAACGGTTGCTATCTGATCAGCCTGCTCAGCCGAGAAGGGACGAAGCTCAGTAAGTATCGCAACGATCTTATTCTTAAGTGCAGCCTCATCGTCACCCTTGGAATAAACAGAGGATATCTTCTCGGCTATCGTTGCTACTCCTACCGTGTCGGTAGTAGATACGGGAGTTGCCGTTGCGCCGTTTGAGAAGAAGGCTTTGAGAGCTTCGGGGGTCATCTGCGAGCCGTCGCCGAACTCACAGATAAGCGAGGTGGCTATACAAGCGTCAACTCCGTTTGTAAGCTCGGTTCCGTGTTTGCTAAACACTTTTGTTATTTCTTTTGAAAGAGCGTTAAGTGTTTCTTCGTTAACGGTGTCGGTCACGTGGGTATTATAGGTCAGGATAACGTCGTTTATAAACTCGTTATATACTTCATCGGAGGTTTCGGGAACCTCAAGAGTATCGCCTATCATATCAAGGCTCATATTCATTATAGCCCCCATCATAGGAGCAAGGTCTTGGTTGTTGAGAATTTCAAGAGCTATTCCCGACACAAGCTCTTCGTTTGAAAGGATATTGAAGAGCATATCACCGTTTGCGGTATTGGTGTTCTTCTCAATAGCTACCGCTACAATGTTTATAAGGGTATTGAGATCCTTGCGCATAGTAGCACAGGTAGAGTCGCTTGTGCACTCAAGGAAGGAGCTTATAATAGGATCGTACTGTTTTCCTATCGAAGGGAAGGGGATATCGTGGAAGTCTCTTCCGTTTAGCCAGTCCTCGCTCGCCACGTTAACGAAATCAGAAGCAAGAGTCGGGATTATCGTGGTGTTCTCAAGATAAACTCCCGTATTTCTTAACATGTCGGCTTTCTCTTTAGCGGTAAGACTCTCATCTTCATTAACAAGAGCAAGTGCGCTCTTACCCAAGGAAGATATGAATTTACTCTCTTCCGCCATAGAGATCTTCTCGCCGTTCACCTCGTATCTCGTGAGGAAATTATATATTCCTCTTCCGCCGAGCGCTCTTACCGTCTTTGAACCGACATTGTCGGTCGCGGCAGTTGATATTTCAATAACGAGCTCGTCTTGTACGCTTACCTTAGCGACAGACGCCGCAAGGTCGAGCGCGCCTACTATCGGGATAAGTACAACTATGTATACAAGGAAGGAGGCAAGTGCTGAGAAAAGCATAGACAAGGGCTCGAACTTCTTTTCGTATTTCTCCTCGGGATCTTTTTTGAGAAGCTTCAAAAAACATTTTGTGAGGAGCTTGTTGAGAGCAAAGTTGGTTACCGTTCTGATAATAGAGAAAAGAAGAATGAATATCGGTATAGTCAAAACAAGGGCGACCAAAACGCAGAAGATAGCCTTTGCCGAGGGAATATCTGCCAAAATACCCGTTATTTGAGGTTTATCTATATTTTCTACTATAAGGGAGTAGATCGGGGGGGCAACTGCCTTCGATATCATAGTTGAAAAGATCATCGAAAGGAGGGCAGATACTATGACCAGTAAAAGTTTTACAGCTGAGGATACCCAATGACGCTTTCTTGACCCAAGTATTCCTACCAAGAGCACAACAAGCGCAAAAAATATAAACACAGCTGATACGATAGTGTTAAACATAACGTTTCTCCTTAAATAATGTCATAATGCATACAAATATAATGATACACCCATTTTCAAATTTTGTCAATGTTTTTTCCATTATGTAGTATATAAAGACAAACGAGATATCTTCCGGATAGACTTGCGGCAGGAAGATATCTCGTATCTTTATGTCATTTTGTAATTGGTCATATACCCTTTTTGACGCACGGTATATATTATTTTTGAGCCGCTGTCAGCTTCAAGCTTCTTTCTGAGATGGCAGATGTAGACCTCGGTGATATTAGAATCAGAAGCTCCGAGTGCTTCGGACAAAAGCGAACGGTGAACACACTCTCCCGCGTGAGCGCATAATATCTCAAGAACTGTAAATTCATAGCTTGATAATTTTATTCTTCTGCCGTTAAGACGTACGGTAAGCTCGTCCTTGTCGGCAAATATTATAGGCTCTTGGCTTTTTTGATTTTCCTCTTTTTGCGAACTTGAGATAAATATACTTCTAAGCTCGAAAAGCTTTACAGGGTAACTCAAAATATGAGTAGCACCTTGCAATAGCTGCTCGGACGGCTCTTTTTCGGTTATCGCAACCCTTATGGGAGCGTTATTCTTGAAAATATTTGTATTATCACAGCAATCAAAGATATATCCGTCAAAATCATCACGCGGATATTTTAGCTCTTCGAAGGTTTCTACCGATAAATCAAGCATAATAAGCTCGGCTTCAATAAGAGAGGAGAGTCGCGCATTTTTTGAGATAACGGCAATTTTTTTATTTGACATTTTTTCTCCTTATAACACCAGGTCACTCGTTTTGAGCGATGAGCCTGTCAATAACGGATATCATTTCTTTTGAGGACGGAGCATTCATTACAGCGGAGCGTGATGCCGCCGCACCCGAAATCCCCTTAATAAACCACGCTATCTGCTTTTTTGCCTCGGCGGTTCCGACCTTTTCTCCTTTTTCTTCGATCATCATCATAAGAAGCTCTTTTGAAAGGAGAAGTCTTTCTCTGGGGGTAGGCGCGCAATATCCTTCACCCTTCAGGGCGGCAGATATTTCTGAGAATATCCAAGGATTTCCGAGAGCGCCTCGCGCTACCATAATTCCGTCACAGCCCGTTTTGTCGATCATATCGAGGGCGTCCTTTGCCGAATATATATCTCCGTTACCGATAACGGGGATGCTGACCGAATTTTTTACGGCTTCAATGACAGAGAGATCTATGCCGGGAAGGTAGAGCTGCTCCTTTGTCCTTGCGTGAACGCAAACAGCAGAAGCCCCTGCCGCTTCAACTGCCCTCGCTACCTCGACTGCATTTATGCTGTTTTTATCCCACCCCGCGCGTATCTTTACGGTTACGGGAAGAGACACGGCTTTGCAAACCGCCGAAACTATATTCCCGCAAAGAGTGGGATCCTTCATAAGAGCACTTCCTTCACCGTTTGAGGTTATCTTTTTTACGGGACAACCCATATTTATATCTATTGCCGAGGGCGATATCCTTGAAATACAGCCGCGGTATGAGCAGTCCTCGATCATTTTTGCCGCCTCTGCCATAAATTCGGGCTCAGAGCCGAAGATCTGGATAGCCATAGGCAGCTCATCCTCTGTGATGGTAGCCAAAGCACCGCTTTTGCTTGCGCCGTCTGCCGATCTTTTTAATTGCTCATAGCACATAGCCTTTGCGCAGACCATTTCACTAACGGTATATTCAGCCCCGAGTGTGCGGCAAATACGTCTGAAGGAACGGTCGGTCACGCCTGCCATAGGAGCGAGGAAGATCCCATTTTCAATTTTAGTTTTTCCAATATAAAATGACATAAAAAACCTTTTCGATAGAAATATTTATTTCTTACTTATCTATAATAACATAAATCGTCAGATATTTCAACAAATGATAAAATTTTCTTTTGATGATTTTTTTAGCGTATTTTGTAGCAAATGAAAGGGTATCCTCGTTTTTTCTTTTTTGCCCTTGTATAATGGCGATTTTGGTCGTACGAATATTCTTGACTTTATGGAAAAATATGGTAATATGAGTTTTGTAAGGAATATTCAAAAGGGAGGAGTAATATGAATAATATATTTAGTATTCCGAAAATGAAGATAATCGTTATCTCATCTGTAATCTTAGTCGTTCTTGCGCTTGTATTTGTGGTAATATCCTGCGTTAATTTCGATCGTTTGAATTCAGAGCCTGATAAAGATGAGACAGACGGGGCAGTTGACGTTATGGCTACTCCTGACGAGGAGCAAAACGAGCCCGAGCCCGAGCCCGAACCGATAATCCCCGAGGATGAGATGGGGCTCGTATATGAAAATCACGGAAATGCCGCCACCATCATAGGAATAGGAACTTGTAAGAAGATAAACATTGAGATACCCGAAAAAAGCCCCGACGGATTAACCGTTACAGCTATTGCTACGGGGGCGTTTGAGGGCTGCGATAAGATACAGCAGATAATAATTCCCGCGACGGTAAAAAGCATAGGAACGGGGGCCTTCGTAGGCTGTAGCTCGCTTTCAAGTATAAGTGTAAACACCAATAATACCGTATATTGCTCTGTGGGAAGCGTGCTTTTCTCAAAGGATAAGACCGAGCTTATATGTTATCCCTCGCGCAGAGTCGGAAGCTCGTATCTGCTCAGCACCAACGTGACCGATATCGCGCCATATGCGTTTGACGGAGTTTCACTTCTGACAAAGATCTTATATCGCGGAGGTATAAGAGATTTTCAGGAGATAAATATAGGAACGGGAAATCAGATATTTGATAAGATCCCTATGGAATTCAATTATAATGCTCAGAAGCCGTAAAAAACATCGGGTGTCGCAAGACATCCGATG
>JAZNES010000073.1:0-8666 GCA_045588755.1 Eubacteriales bacterium
GGAGTGGCAACGTGATAAAACGACTTATGGCAGAGGATATATCTCGCTTTGAGGGTATCTGCGCCTCTCTTGCTCTGACCTCTTTGACCGAGGGGAGTTCTATCGGAACTTATAAAGAAAAACGAGTCCACCGCGCGATAAAGAGATTTATCACTGAGGACGAGTTCTGCTTCGAGGTAAAGGTAGGCTCATCTGTCGCCGACGTCTATCGAGAGGGTATAGTTTACGAAATACAAACAGGCAGCTTCTTCCCTCTTACAAAAAAGGTAGCCGCATATCTTGAGGCGGGCGAGAGCGAGATAAGAGTGATATATCCGATAATCTCAAAAAGAAGAATAGTCCGTGTTGATAAGGACTCGGGCGAGGTCCTTCGCTCGCGTATGTCGAGCGCAAAGCAAGCTCCCACAAAGATTTTACCCGAGCTTGTATATCTTTCCGATCATCTTAAAAATCCAAGGCTCTGCTTTGATATCTATATGATAGAGGCAGAGGAGCACAGATATTCCGACGAGATACACCGCTACCGCAAAAGCGGAAAGAGGGATAGCGAGCTTTTCCCGACCTCGCTTGAGGGGATATTGTCACTCGAAACTACCGAGGACTTTACTTCTCTTTTGCCAAAAGACCTAATAGAAGCAGACGGGGGCTTCACCGCCGCCGAATTTATGCGGGCAACGGGAATACGCGGCAGACGCGCATACCTCGCCCTCGGAGGTCTTGTCGCCGCCGGAGTTCTCAAAAAAGAGAAAGAGGGCAAAAACGCCACTATCTTTTGGATAAACAAATAAATTCGGATTTATAGAATAGATAGATTATGTTATTGTGCGGACAGTCGAGGAGGCCTGTCCCTACAGACAAAGGCAAAAATCAACCGCAAACATTACGTTTCTTTACGATTTTTATTAAACGATTGTAGGGACAGGCGGTCTACTGCGGTTCGCTCACGCTCGCGTTCTGACAACCGCACAGGGTTGTCATTCATTACGCTCACGCCGCTTCGCTACCTCGACGACCCGTTTTTACGCAAAGAAAACATTTCGATAAATCAAAATTTGAATTTATCTGCCCTTTTGTGTTTTTGCTTCATTTTTTATGACTGACCGAGGCGACTATTTCGACGAGTGGGACACAACAAGATCTGCGGCAGCGATTTTTTGTCAATATTATATCACTTTTTACAATAAAGAAGCTGTGAAATGGGTTCTTCGGTGGTAAGGGGATCCTTGCCGCCGTTGTTCCTCAGGATAAGCTCTATTACTTCTTTCATTCCGCGCGCGTCGCAAAGCTGCGTGGGCGCATTTCCCACAGATCCGTCTGTTATACAGCCGTGATAACGGAATGCCGTTTCGTATTTCGGGAAACGCAGAGAGATGTCCTTTGTGTAGTCGGTCTGATGCACGTGGAGTCCTCGCTCATAAACGCTGCCGTCGAGCTTCTTGACCGCCACGCGCCAAGGCTCCTTCGACACTCTGTTCTCCATACCGAGTCTTTCGGAAATACTGTGAATATAGGTGTTTCTGTTCTGCGCCACGCCGACGAGAAGGATCGCGCCACCCTCGTCGTATATCTTGCCATAACAGCTGTCGGGAGCAGTTCCCGATACAACGAAGGGCTCGTCCTTGACGAAATCCTCGGCTCTCTTTCTGTCGCCAAAGACCATCATAGAGTGGGTGGGATTTTCGGAACGAAGTCCTCTCTTATCTCCCGCCGCAAGTGTTGAAAACGCGCCAAGACAGTTCCTCGTTGACGCCATATCGAGCGTTATCTCCTTGTCAAGATCGTTCCATGTATGCGTCGGCACGCAGAAAAGACCGCCCTGCGAGGTGAAATAATCTATGAGCACGTCAAGGAGTGCCTCTGCCCCACCCTCTATCTTGCCGATAAGGCGAAGCGAGGAGTGCATAAGCACGACCTTGTCGCGCGGCGCACCCATCTCTTCGAGCTGCGCGAATATCTCCTCTTTGGTAAATATCTTTTCAAAACTGTTGTTCATTTTTTATTTCTCCTTTTTATATAAAAGCAAATAAATTGGGATTTATCGAATATTTAGTTTGCGTTAAGAAAAACGCGAAAACCTTTTTGGAAAAAGGTTTTCACACTTTCCAAAAACTTTCAAACATTTGGACTTGCTCCCGCAGCCCTTGCTCCGCTCTCCGTGCTCACAACGGGCATTAAAAAATGAGGTTTAGCGGTATTCGAAGTGAGGACATAACAAAAACTTTTACCAATTTGGTGAAAGTTTTTTGAAGGGGGTGCGGGGGAAAGCTTTTTTTCAAAAAAGTTTCCCCCGCATCAACCTCAAACAACTCTATAAATCAAAATTTGAAAGCATCTTTTATCATCTGTCGACACCTTTTTTATTTGAAAGTCGGCCTGCGACGAATTCCATAACGAGAGGAATAACGATAAATTGAAGAATTATTCCGGGCAGAGCATCAAGGAATCCGCCCACTACAAACGCCTCGACACCAAAGGGCTTGTCGGCAAGTCCGAGAAGCAGAGCCTTCGAGATTCCCCAGACCACGCGCCCCGCGAGCATTGAGATCACAAGGCACAAAAGGAGATATGCCCTTGAATATTTCTTGCGCCTTGAATAAAGAAAACCCAAGAGAGCGCCGTAGGTGGCAAACTCAAGCGCCATCCATATCGCATTCGGATAGAGGGGCGGCATCGTAAAAACGAGCGAGCGCAAAAACGGCAAGGATATGCCGAGCACGAGTCCGTACTGCCAGCCGCAGATAAGCCCTGTAAGCATTGCCACAAGGTGCAAGGGCAAAAGCGAGTCTCCTATCTCCTTCAACTGACCGAAAAGAAAGGGCAAGACCATTCCGAGTGCCATAAAAAGCGCCGAGAAAACAAGGTTTTTCGTTTGCTCTCTTCTCATTTTATACCTTCTCCTTAACGTTATATTTTTGCAGAAAATATTATATCACACTCCCGCCGTTTTGTAAAGAAGATAAAAAATAAAAGGCAGGCTCTGAACGAGCCCGCCCATAATGAATTGCCCTGCGGCATGAAAAATCAGGGCAATTCAATTCATGAAAACGATAGTTTCCAAATCATGAAGCCGCAAGCTTCAATTCATGACGGCTTGCCGTCAATTCATAAATCTGCATTTGTGGACACAAATGCTGGGCTTCATATACCTTAATTAAGGACACAAAACTTCAAGCTTATATCAAACTCGGTAGGGGCGACCAATGGTCGCCCGCCTTGTGATGATATGCTACATTGCTTTACGGGCGATCATTGATCGCCCCTACGACATTACAGGAAGAAAAAAGAGGACAGAGAAAGCAAATGCAATCTCTGTCCTTTTCCTGTCGGTAGGTGTTTTTAAGCCGTTATTTAGCAAACTTTTCTATTATAGATGTTTTCTTAAACGTCGTTATGGGGTTTGCACTAACGAGCCCGCCTCTTTTAATTTGATCAAGAATTACTTGTCTTCCTTGTCGCAACCCTTTTCTATCTTTTCGTCAACTCTGTCAAGAGTCTTCTTAGCGAAATCCTTTCCGCCAATACCGAACGCGATAGCAAAGGAGATAGCGATAGCCGAAATAGTAACGATAAACGCGGTGTTTACTATAGTAGACGCGATCTTCATCTGGCTGAGTATCATAAATCCTGCAAGGGTAAATACTGCAACCTTAACTATCTTTGCAAGGTTTACCGCCTTGGGATTTGCCTTAACGATAACGGCTTCAAGCATATTCGCTCCGACAAATGCAAGCACGAGGATAACGGCTGCCTTAATAACAAGGGGAAGATAAGCTACGACCGCGGTAACGATCATAGTAAGTATCGAGAGGTTGAGTGCCTCTATTCCCTGCGCGGCAACAAAGAGAATGATAAGCGTCCTTACAAGATTTACAACTACCTTTGTAGCCGACACCTTGAGCTGAGGGATCACCTTCTTAACAACGTTATCAAAGTTTGTCGCGATAAGAACGTTGTAGAGGAGTCCGCAAGCAAGGCTTGCAACGAAAATACCTACTGCGACGATAACGGTTGCGAGAATGATCGAGGGGATCGCGCCGAAAATAGAGTAAACTATCGCGATCGCGGGACCCGAGATAGCCTCGATGTCAAGTACGCCGAGAGCCGATACGATAGTAACGAGAATGACAACTCCCATAAGTATCTTAACGAGAAGATCGGAAAGAAGGACGACCTTCTTGTCTTCCTCGTCTGCTCTCTTAATGAAAGAGTCGATCTTGGTCTTTTTGAGAAGGACCGAAACGAGCTGTCCGAGGATCTGCGCTACGAGGATGCCTACGTAAACGAGGATAACGGCAGCGATAATATTAGGCAGATAGCCAACAAATGCGCCTACGAAGCTACTGATAGGTCCCGAAACGCTTGTGATACCGAGTGCCTCAAGCGCGCTGGGAAGGAAGAGAAGGAAAACTATAAGATATACGAGTCTTCCTACGAATTTCATAGACGTACCGAGCACGCCGTCATTTATTCCCCACTTGTCGAACTTTTTGTCAAGCTTGACAAGAGTGAGGAGCTTGGTAACGAGCCAGCTCGAAAGTCCTGCCGCCAAAAAGGCAACGGCAAGAAAAACAATAAAACGTACAAGGTCGATAGCCCAGATGCGTTGCATGTAAGCAAGAATTGTGTCAAACATAATGATCTCTCCTTTTTTCTAAATATTTTTGACAAGACTATTTTACCATATCTGCGTTAACTTTGCAAGAAAAAGCTTTCTTGTTAACAAAAAATTTGGATTTGTGAAGCAAACGGATAAGACGTCTGAGATCAACCGTCCTGTCGCTTCAGCCTCTTGTTTCGCTCCAAAATGATCCCGAGTGTCTGCTCGTTGTTTGCAACCGCGAGTCCGGGCTCTCCGTAACGGTATTCTCTGCCGTCGAGCGCGCTGTAACAAAATCCGCATTCCTGAGCGATCAAAAGCCCGGGGGCAATATCCCAGATGTAATGATAGTAACAAACGTATGCTAAGCCCTGCCCCTTGGCGAGCGAGGCAAAATCCTCACACGCCGCCCCCAGATGACGTGTTTTCAAAAAGTCGGTCTGAAGAGATTTTACAAGCTCAAACTGATCGTCCATCGGTATAGACAGATCGGGATAATAATCGCTGATCAGAAGCATTCCGTCAGAAGGAGAAGCGTCGGTAGGACCGTAAAGTCTGTTGCCGTTGCTATATGCTCCCTTCCCTTTTTCCGCATAGATAAGCTCCTTGCGCTTCGGAAAATACAGCAACGCCGCTCGGCAGACCGTTTCCTCAAAGATCGCCATCTGGATACCGAACCTGTCAGAGCCTACCGCGTAATTGCAGGTTCCGTCGATCGGATCAATGACTACACTTACGCCGTGCAAGGAGTTTTTCGCATTGCCTTCTTCGCTTATAACGTTTACACTTGGGAATCGTGCAGAGATCCTGTCGACAATAAATTTCTCGATAAGCAGATCGTTCGCTGTCAAAAGATCGTTCGCTGTTTTATGAGCGGTAACAGAAACGGTTTGAGTAAGGAGCAATCTTCCTGCCTTTTTTATATTCCTTTTGCAAAAACCGATCAATTCCTTCATTCTGCCACCTCTTGCAAAACTCCGTCGATATACTCTATCCAATTGTCGATATATTCGTTGTCATCGTCGTCGCTGATATAGCGCGCTCCCGCAAGTTCGCTGAGCTTTTGCGCCAGCAGATTACATTCTGCCTTTTCGAGAAGCGAGTCTATCGAATCGTAGATCTCAACTCCTTTTTTCGCGCTTTCAAAGCCCAACTGCACAAGCTGCTCGTCTTCTCTGTAATTCAGATATACGCACAAGGCAACGTAATAATGAATACGTCCCTTGTCGTAATGGCTCGTCGCTTCTTTTTCAAGTATCTCCGAGAGCTCCCGTATCACTCCCTCCGTATCCCGTTGCATAATACGCAAGAGAAGCGAGGTGTATTTATAACGGATAAAATATCGGTCTATCGAGCCGTTGTGCGCCTGATATATCTCCTGACACATCTTCAAGCGCTCTTGCGCGAGCGCGTATTCCTTTTGCCAGATATATGCGTCGGCGCAGACACGGTAATCCTCGGCAAGAAACAAAATATTAGACGTCTTTTTATCAGACTCGGGCATTTCCTCGATCTTTCTGGATAAGATCTTGATCGCTTTTTTTCCGTTCTTATTGCTTCCCGAAAAATCCAAAAGGTGCATATTGATCTTGGATTTGATCAGATATGCCAAGGAGAGCTCAAACTCCATATCGCTGTTCTCCGAGTGGTCCTCTCCCGCCTCCTCAGCCGCCGCTATACAATTATCAAAGCTCTCTAAAGCATCGTCGAAAAGCGCGAGCTTACGCTCGGACAGCCCCTTGACGTTATAGAGCTCCGATTGCAGAATGAAATCGGAGCTTACCGCTTCGTCGCCAAGAAGTGCCTTTGCCTTTTTTATAGCTTTGCTGAAATCTTCTACTATATAGTAGTAAAATACCTTTCCGATCTCTCCCTCGATTCCCCAAAAACGGGTATCCTTGCGCAATGCGACCGAAAGACCTATATTCTTCAGCTTAAAGAACATACCCGAATTATAAAGCAGTCTTCGATTGTCGGAAAATATCTTTATAAAAGCGTCGCTTTCCAACAGCCTTACGCAATGCTCGGGCTTCTGCTTGTGCAAAAGCTCCATTTCCGAGAGATATCTGTCGAGTCCCGAGTCAAATTCCAGCTTTTCTATCACCGTTTTTTGAAGCTCGTAGTTATCCAATATCTCGGCAAGACGGTCGTACATCTTCAAAGACAGCAGAGTATCTCCAAAATACTTCATAACGTACAGATTGTCGTATATCCTCTGCTCGTATTGCTTTTCTATGTATGACAAAAGACGCTTATATCCGCTCTTTTTGCTGATATAGAAAATATGTCCGACGTCATTTGTGTTGGTCAACCAATCGATTACCGATTTGTGTATCGGCTCAATATATTGATCCCTAATGGGAAACAGCCCGCCAATGAGGGCAAGTATCTTTTTTATGCGGTATTCGTCCTCTTCGAGATACTCCTCTAAAAAATCCACGTTCACAGGCTCTTGCGAAATACACAAAAATTCAAGCAAGGGCTTTACGTCCTCATATACGATCTCGTTTTCCGCCTCGCGCCCAAACAAGCGCAAGAAGCAATCGTTAAAGAAGCCGTAGATGCCCACGGGGAAGAAATGAATATCGTCGAGCGTCAGATTCTCCTCCTTGATCTGCTTGACGATCTCGCTTGCGTATAGGAAGGAGCCGTCGGATTTAGCGACCAAGACGTCGATCTTATCCTCCGAGGCATCGGGAAACTGCTGGTGATAATATTCTCTGATATCCTTCTCGGTTTCGAGCGGCGACAGAGTATAGGGTACTGCGATCAAAGAGAGATAACGCCGTATATCCGCCTCGTCACGGCTTGTCAAAACGAATTTCATCCACGAGGGAATACGGGTCCGCATTCTTTGCAGCAAGGCACATATCTCATTATCTCCGCGCCAGGAGCATTCGTCCAGGGCGTCGATAATAATAACGACGGGAGATGACGGCCTTATGTCCATCATCGGCTCGATCAATAAATATTCAAAAATACGCGTTGAGTTCTTTTCAAAAATGCTTTCAAGCCCCATCAATTCGGAAAGCTTTTTCTTGTATTCGGGGATAACGGTGGCAAGCTGATAGGCAATAGAGGTAATAATATACTTTGGATTTGCTCTGTCGGAGTTGTTGAATTTACAGAAATGCGCTGCGGCTACACAATCGGAATACCTCCAGAGCAGCATACTCGAAAACGCGGTTTTTCCGCACCCCGGTCTTGCCTTGACCCAAAAGAAATTTTTGCTTGAGCTCAAAAAGGCTTCAAAGCTTTCGAAGGCATCCTTTCTTCCGCAGAAGGAATCATAGTAACGGAAAATGAAATCCTTAGAGGAGATCGGACGCAGAAGCGTTTCGAGTCGCAGCTCCTCATCTGAAAATCCCAGCTTTATATTTCCGCTGAGAATGGCGATAAGCTGATGCAAAAACTCCTTGTATTTGCTCTCTATTATCTTTTTGTCAGGGTCTAAGCAATCCTGCAAGGAAAGTCTTTGATACTTATTTATGCTCAAGGGCACTCGCGCGTCGTCCACCTTTATGGGAATAATTACGGCATTGTTTTCGCCTGCGCGGCACAACTCGTTTAGGCAATATCCCTCTGCCGAGGTAGAGCGCTCGGAAACAAAAAACAGAAAATATTTCGATGCCATAATATGCTCATCGATGATCTTTTCCCAGTTTCCCTGCTTGAGATAATCCACGTCAAAGAAGACGTTAAATCCACAGTTTCGCAGATCCTCGGCAACGCGATGGATAGCATCCTGATACGCTCCGTGTCCATAGCTGATAAATACGTTGTTATTCATTCAAAATCTCCTTTGCGGCACAGAAGCCTGCCGCAAGCACTTTTTCTTTTGATCGGTCGTTGCTAAAATACGTCGGGCAGACCTCTTTGCGGCTCGGTATGCGGTGCTCCCGACTTATGCCTTGTCCCCCTGCGTTTTATTAAGGGTATCTATGACGGAATATCCAAGTCCTTTAAGAGCGTCATACATTCCGTCGGTAACCATATAATCATAACGGTAGATCGCCGCCAAAGAATTTTTATCTGCGCTCTGTATGCTTCTTTCTCCCTTTTTTGTTTC
>JAZNES010000074.1:0-5560 GCA_045588755.1 Eubacteriales bacterium
CGGGCGAAGATCCCTTGCAAACTCGTGGCGTTTTTCAATATTATTCGGAACTGCCTTACCTACAATGAGGTCACCCTCGTTGATAATAGGCTCCATTGACTTTGATTCAATGGTCATAATGCTGTATCCAAAGAAGCTGGGAGCGCCGCTGCCCGAGGTCGACATAAACGAAATATAGGTACTCATTGCCGCTATGACGATAGCTATGATCAAAACTACGTTTATGACCGTATTGAGTATTCTTTTCGATTTGGACATCTTGGGCGCATCTTCCCCGTCCTCTTCGGGCTCGGGGGGAGGAGTCGGCATCTTTTTGCGCTTTTTAGCCGTACTTTTCTCTGTCTTCTTTGCAGTTTCTTTTGCGGGGGTATTTTCTGTGTTAGCTTTTTCCGGTGCAGTTTCCGGAACGGACGTCTCCTCGGCGGGAGCCATCATGTCCTTGTTTTCTTCCATAATATCCTCCAAAATATATCAAAAGTATCGCAATACATTGATTTCTCATTCAATATCTTCAAATCCGGAATTTCCTCTCGAGGTAGCCTCCAAATGAACTGCGGCAATTATCTTTGCCTGCTCGCCTATCTCAGCGGTGCAGTCAACGTCCTGACCTTCAAGCCACAGATACATATCTATCTGCGCCATCTGGCCACTATCCAGATCGAATAAAAAGGTGTCATCCAAAAATTCGCCGTAATAGTAGACCACTATCCCATTCTGAACGGGATCGGATTCTACCCACGCCGTAGACGTCTGGCGAATAAGACGCTCACTCGGCACTAAATTCTCTGTGCCGTCAATACTCGGCGTAAGCTCATAATCATAGGTGAAATCGAGATGGTTATCACAATTCGGCTCATAGATTATGAAGGTCGGGACTTCGTCAATAGGTTGTCCCTTTTCATCAAATTTTGTGATCTTAAACCCAATTCTGACTGCGCTCTGCGCGCCTCGTCCGCCATTTGCGTGGACAATGTTTTCGGGATCCCATTCGGGCATACCGACCACGAAATTGCCTGTCAGCTCATTTGGGTCTGCCAATGAGACCTTAACGTTCTCATCGGTCTTTGCGTAAAAGGTAAATTTAACGTAATAGGAATCCGCACCGTTTCCGTTAGCGTTGCTATCGTCATTGAGCTTGCGGGATATCCTTCGTATTCTGCCGTCAGCGCCAAACTCTGCGGCATAAAATCTTTGCTCCTTGTCCGACCAGGTCGCCGGCTTAAGAAAGGTATCCTTCGACATATGGTCGCCGTAATTTATATGCTCGCCCCATTTTTCAAAGGGAAGATCGGGGTCAGCAGAGATCATAAGTCCTCTTGCCGTGCCTACGTACAGTGCAAGATCGTGCACCTCGGGGGTGCGGGAAATCGTAAACCAGGTATAGGTTGCCGCAGTAAGCAGAACGACAAGCACCATCAACATATAGAACATTCTCACAAGGCGGAAAAAGTCTTTTTTGAGTCCTTTCCGTTTCGTCACTTAACGGCTCCTTTCAAAAAACATAAAAAACGTAGAAACAAACTCATAATAAAGCTGAGGCTCTCACTCCAAAAGAGCTCAGGCTTTATTTACACTCCTCACTCTGCGAGGGCTCGGGTAACCGAACCCTCGCGAGGCGAAGAATTAAATCTTGATCACTTTGATCAAATTATTAATTTAGTTTAAGGTTATCAACAATTCGGATAAGACTTGTCTTACTGAGCCATAAGGTCAGCGTAATCCATAGGATCAAGCGTTACGTCGCTGCTGAACTGAAGGTTCATAGTACCTGTTGCGGACTGAACAGCCTTGTAAGCAACGTCGCTGTTATCAACGGTCTGACCGTCAAGATATACGTATACCGAAACGTACTTCTCAACGTTCTGGTCAAGAGCAGTGATAGCAGTCTTTCCGTCAGCATCGGGCTCTATGAAGGTTATGGTTTCTCCAAAAGTCAAGGTCTTTACTGTGCCGTCCTCTCCATTGCCAATGGACAACAACTCGTAATCACAGAGCTTGATATCAGCGGTTATCGAGCTACCCGCCTTGCCTTCGTCAGGAGCATAGAGTGCTGCGGCAGCAAGGATCTCACCTGTAGTAGTATCGGTAAATACTATACGGATATTAGCTATAAGCTTCTGAATATCGTCAACACTAAAGGTGTTGTCAACAACGCTAAAGGTCATTGTGCTTCCTCCACCCTGAGTTGCTGTGCTTCCTCCACTCGAGTAGATACGGTTAGCGGGAGTTGTCTGGAGCATAAGATTGGAGCCTGCTGCATTTGTACGGAAGGCGAAATCAAGAGCATAGCCGTAAAGGGATGTAAGCTTCTGATCTGTTACGCCCGTTCTGTTTTCGGGAGTATTAGGGAAAGATGTTGCAAGATTATTAAAGGTTTTAACATCCGTATTCATATTAACAGGCATCTCCATCTGAAGAGGGAATCCGAACGAAGATCCGTCAACGTTACAGGTAAAGGTAGAATGAATATCGTCACTTATCGTAGCAATATCAGCGAAGACACCAGATTCTGCGGGCATACTGATAACTACCGCGCCTTGTTGCATTATACCAGCTGCAAGTTCCCCGAGATTGGCACCCTCTGCGGTGAAGTCAGAAGTAGGTTTGCCGTTTACGGTAACGGAAGAAACAACCATCAAGGGATCAAGCATTCCTGCAACGGTATTCTTAGCAATTCCGGTGGTTACAGTTCCGTTTTGGGTAGCTGTATTGTAAGCCGACTTAGCAGTTGTAATAGCAGTATTTATTGCCTTGTATTTTTCATATACGGCTTTCAGACTTTCAGGTATGGTAGTAATTGTATAAGAACCAAAGGCAATACCGTCAACAAGCTCGGGGAAGCTTCCTTCAGTGCACGCGGAGATAATTGCCTGCTTCAATGCATCAAATTGAAGATCGCTGAGGTCAAAGTTAGCGGTTGCTGCGCTAGCAACGATATAGTTGGTCATTGCCTCTTCAATATAATCTGCAACGCCGGGAACTGCGGGAGTAACAACTGCGTCGTCCTCACCTGTAACTGCATCGGTTCCTGCAAGAACTGTAAGAAGAGCACCAATAGCAGCTACGTCATATGTTTCAGCCTCGTTTGCGTAAGCGAGAACCAAATTAACAAGGCTCTCTCCGTTTGCAGACAAAGCGTTCTCAGCAGTAGTTTTTGCACGAGTGAGAGCAGCAGAGGTTGCGCTCTTTGCGTTCATATGCTCGATCTGCTGAACCGACATAGTGGAAGCGGTACCGAGAGCGGTTACGCCCTTAGCATCTGCATCCATATCAAAGTTGTCACCGGTAGCGTTATACTTACCTCTTACTGCATTGGCAAGAAGGGATTCTACACGTCCGTCTGCGCCGTACGTAGGTGTAGCGAGGATCGATCCTTCAGTAGCTACAACAGCTGTCTCCTTTGTGTCACCTGTAACGACGATAACAGAGGGATACAAAGCGATCTTCTGAAGACCGTAGTAGTCGTTGAGGACGGTGTTGGTAGGGTCATCTTTAAGGTCTATGAGGTTACCCCAAGTAGTATTGATTCCGCTGTCTCCAACGGCGGAGGTAATTGTCTGACCTTCGTTGAGAGCTATCTCCAAGCTACCGTTAGAACCGACACTTGTCTTGATTCCGGTAACTTCGGGAGCTGTAGAAAGCGTGAACCACGCGTACGAAGATGATGCAACCATAAAGGTCGCTACGAGAAGCATTGCCACAGTTGTTATCAGCTTCTTTTTGATGCTGAGGTAGCTATGGCTCGTGTTTTGCTTTTTCATTTCAAATTTCTCCTTCTTAAATGAAATTTTTATATTTGTTTAAGTACGTCAAAAAATTGGAGTGAGGGATAATTTTTGTCGTACGTAAAACCTTGATTGTTTTTATTTCTACGCCCTATCGGCGCGGGTATTATTGATCCTCATCAACATCTATCATCGTGAAATTCATTTCAAGACCGATATGTCCACCGATGAGCTCGTCTGTGCAATCGGGATCGTCGCCCTCAAGCCACATGACTACTGTATATTTATGCAATTCGCCTGGAGCCACTTCGAGCTCCCTTCCCGACGTTATTGTTTCGTCACTTTCGAAATTTATCGGTACAACGTGACAGCTGTTCGACGTACCGATCTGCTCGAACTGCTCGGGATACAGCGCCATATCTATAAATTCAAGCTTATCCATGCGGTAGCCTATGAGCTTACCCGTTTCGGGATTCCTTGCACCTCTTGCGGGAAGCACCTCGGCATCCTTGTCCTTACTCGCCTCTGCGTAAAAGGACATCTCACCGTTATGTATAACCATTACCCACGTTGCCGCAGATAAGTTACGGCTTTCCGAATTTATCAGAAGCTCATAGTCGAAATCCACCGTTTGATCGCCTTCATTTCGCACGTAAAAGGTATATGCGAAATAGTCCTCGGTATTGTGTATTCCCTCAAATTCGTGTATGTTTCCGGGAATAAGCCTTATTGAGGTACAAGACGCATTTTCAAGAGGCTCGCTGAAGAGTTTATTTGAAGCGTCCTTTAAGGTGTTCATTTCCTTATCAAGCACAGTGCCGACCGAAAGTCCCTGCTCAAATAGATCTTCGGTAAGGTTTACCGTAAAATGTCCTCTCATCTCGGCAACCCTTGACATAAGCCAGAACACAGTGACCAAGGATATCAGCGCTCCAAGCAGTGCCCACAGCTGTCTGCCGTGAAGCAGCCATCCTAAAAACGCAAGACCTCGTTTTTTATCGAAATACAGACCGAGATTCGATGCAGTAAGCTCAAAATCCTTTCGCTTTTTGAGTCCCGCCGCTTTGAATTCGGTGCGAAGTCTCTTCCTGCCTGCCTTTATCTCGCGAACCTCGCTCTCGGAAAGAACTACGTTTGCGCGCTTATATTTGAAGAGCCTTTTTTGCTTATCGGGCATCTCGGCGTTTGTTTTCTTTTCGTCAGCCATGGTTTCGTTCCCTCAGAAGATTCTCTCGAATAAGCTCATCCTCGGTGACAGCGACGCCCGTTATCGTTCCGCGCATATGCTTAACTCCGCAGGCAGACAGCCATCGCTTGATGTCCTCATCGTCAACGCCCTTTGCGTAAACGGTAACTCCCTTTTCTTGCAATTCGGTGAGCATATCAGCGCTCTCTTTGACAAGATACGTCGACGGATCGGGACGAACAAAGCTAAATCCGATCTCTCTGATCTGCTCGATGCCAAGTCCCGCGGGATCCCAGTCGTCAAGCATAAGGCTTACACCGTTTTTAATATAACGGCGAATGACCGTTGCGGTCTCTTTGGTTGCCGCAAGCACAACTGATTGAGGAATAGTGAGTATAAGTCTTGATTTATCTATCCCTTGGTCCTCCCAGAGCTTCAAGAAGCGCTGGAGCTGAGTTCCCTGAGTATAGAATGAAGGGATCATCTGCAAAACTACAGTCTCAATACCAAGCTTGCAGTTCTGTATACGAAGCAGCGTGTCCGCCGCCTCATACATAAAGTAAAACGACATATCTGCTACCATAGAAAGACGTCCAAGCTGCGCCTCTATCTCTGATACAGACTCTGTTTCAGAGGGAGCATTCTGTAT
>JAZNES010000075.1:0-3606 GCA_045588755.1 Eubacteriales bacterium
CGTTAAGGTGTCATGTGTAGAAAATACTGCCCTTGCCGCGAAAATGGTTTATAATTCTGACCGAAACGATATAGCTTCTCTCTCGTCAAGCATATGCGCTCAGCAATACGATCTTGAGATAATAGCGAAAGGAATTCAAGATAACGAGAACAATCAAACAAGATTTATCTGCATTTCCAACAAGCTTGAAATATATCCCGGTTCAAATAAGACAAGTCTTATGCTCGTCATTCCTCATAAGCCGGGTGCTCTCTATAAGATACTTTCAAGATTCAACGCTCTTGGAATAAATCTTTTGAAGCTTGAATCCCGTCCTATCTCAAACAGAAATTTTGAATTTATGTTCTACTTCGACCTTGAAGCCTCGGTATACTCTGACAAGTTTGCTCAGCTTATTGCCGAGCTTGAACAAAACTGTGACGAATTTACCTATCTCGGTACTTATTCGGAGGTTATCTAATGATCTTAGGTCACAAAGATTTTCAAGGCTTTCTTTTGGGAGAGCATCTGTCTCACTCATTTTCCCCACATATACATTCCCTTTTGGCTGACTATAGCTATAATATAAAGGAAGTAGCTCCTTGTGCGCTTTCGGAGTTTATTTCCTCCCGTAATTTCGATTTTCTTAATGTAACTATACCGTATAAGAAAGACGTTATTCCCTATCTTGATTCTCTTTCAAGCGAGGCACAGGCAATTGGGGCTGTAAATACTGTAAAAAAAATGAAGGATTCTTCCTTGGTCGGATACAATACCGATTGCTACGGATTTGAATATACCCTTAAAAAAAGCGGTATCTGCGTCAACGGAAAAAAAGCACTCGTGCTCGGCTCTGGCGGTGCTTCGTTGCCAATTATACACGTTCTCAGAGATCAAGGAGCTTCTGAGATCATAACAATTTCAAGAAGCGGAGAAAATAATTACGAAAATCTGCCAAAGCACAGCGATGCAGACATTATAATAAATACCACTCCGGTAGGAATGTTTCCAAACAATGCACATAAGCCTTTATCACTGGATGCTTTCCCGAATTGCAGCGGCGTTATAGATATAATCTACAATCCTTTGCGCACCTCTCTTTTAATAGAGGCACAACGAAGAAATATCGCAAATATCGGCGGGCTTTATATGCTTATAGCGCAAGCCAAAAAAGCCGCTGAAATATTTACCGAGCAAAATATCGACGACAGTGAAATAGAAAAAATATACCAAACGATAAACTCTGAAATGCAGAATATAGTCTTTATCGGTATGCCGGGAAGCGGGAAAACAAGTGTGGGAAGACTCGTTGCCGAACGCCTCGGCAAGACCTTTATTGATGCCGACGAGGAATTTGACAAGATCATCTCAGTTTCGCCCAAAGTAATACTCAATGAGAAAGGCGAAAGATATTTCAGAGAGCTTGAACACAAGGTAACCCTTGAGCTTGGTAAAAAGACTAATTGCGTAATATCCTGCGGCGGCGGAGTTATAGTTCTTGATAAAAATTATACACCGCTTCATCAAAACGGAATCGTATTCTATATTGAAAGAGAGCTTGACAAATTGCCTACCGACGGCCGCCCTATTTCGCAAAGTGTAGGAGTCGAAGAGCTTTATAAAAGAAGACATCCTCTCTATCTTGAATTCAGCGACCATAGAATATCGAATAACGGAAATATCGAAGATACCGTTGATAATATTATAAAAATATTGGAGGCAAGCTCTAAATGAAAATACTTGTAATAAACGGTCCTAATCTCAATATGCTCGGTATACGTGAACCCGGTGTATACGGAAAAAAGACCTTTTCCGATCTTGAGACCTTTATAAAAGAAAGTGCGGACAAGCTGTGTATATCGGTAACACTTTTCCAATCAAATCACGAAGGTGAGATAATTGACGTCATTCAGTCTGCATACGGAATTTTTGACGGTATCATAATAAATCCTGCAGCATATACGCATACGAGCGTCGCTATTCTTGACGCACTGAAAGCCGTTTCTATCCCTACCGTAGAGGTCCATCTCTCGGATATTTCGTCGAGAGAGGAATTCAGAAAATTCTCGTATGTCTCTCTCATAGCCTCAAAAACTATATTCGGTCACGGATTTGACGGATATAAAATGGCTCTTGAATTCTTTAATGACCAAAAATAATTATTAAGAGGTTTTGAATTATGAATATTGAAAACTTTATCTCAAATTATGAACATATCATTTTGTGCATTGCTCAAATAGCGGTATACACACTTGAACTTATCGGTATTTCAATAATCATCATCGGTTCCTTCAAGTCACTTTCTCTTATTATTTCAAGATTAAGAAAAAAGAAAGCGGTCAACATTGTAATAGACCTTGCAAGGTGCTTGTCCTTGGCTCTTGAGTTTAAGATGGGAGCAGAAATAATCAATACCGTAATCGTCCGTGATCTTAAAGAATTGGGCATCTTGGCAGTAGTTATACTCATTCGTGCCCTTCTTGCAATACTCATACATTGGGAGATCAAAACGGAGAGAAAAGAAGAAAAGGAAGAGCAAGCTTAAATAAAAAAATAGGCAGTTCAAACTGAACTGCCTGTTTTTTTCGCTTATTTTTTCTTGGGCTTTCTTATTTTATTGAGCTTCTTGTTCATCTTGAGAAGCTCTTCCTTTGTAAATGAGATATTCATCATTCCCATCATACTTGTCAAACGAAGAACGGTAAAGCCTCCCATCATCTGCATAAGACCGCCGTCAGCCTTTAAGGCAACGTCAAATCCGCCCGACTTTTTGCCTTCCTTCTTGTCCTTCTTGTTAGCATCCATCTTCTTTTTGAGTTTAATACCGACACCGACAAACCAAATCTTTCCTCTCTTGGTTTCCATTATATCGGCTATCTTATCATTGAGTGAGAAGCGTCCCTCGGGAGCGTCGATATCGAACCAGTTAAGAACCGCACCCTTTTCTACGAGGACGTAATCCATATTCATCTCAGATACCTTGCGGATATGTCCCTCGTCGGAAAGCTCTCCTGCCTTGGCAACTATAGTACTTTCCCCTATGTTCTTTACGTAAAAATAGAAGAAATGGTCGGGAGCCGTCTTTTTGCCAATGCTCTCCCCGTTAACGAAAAGCTCTACCTCGGGAAGATTGGAGTAAACGGTTACCTTTGTAACGTCCTCAACTCTGTCAACGTATCTCTTCGAGCAAAGGTGAACAAAGGAGTCAGTTTCGGGAGAAACGAGCCAAGCCTTATATGCATAAAAAGCATCCTTCTTATACTTTCTGTCAATAGTAACAAGACCCTTATGGTTCTGTCCGTTCTCGCCGCCCTCAGCTCTGGCATCAGCACCGAAATCGAACATATTCCATACGTGAGTTGCCCACATATACTTACGGGTAAAGAGCTGCTTTATAAGCTCCTCGTGATAATATGCCTGATATTCCTCGGTATAGTCACCCTGCTTGGGGTCGCTGGTGTGCCAATCGAGAGCTTCACAGCCATACTCGGAGCATCCTATCGGGATATTGGGATGAGTCTGGTGGAATTTGTCGAACCAAGGTCCGTTCATAGAAGTATCGCCGCCGTACCAACCAAAGTAAAGTCGGAGGCCAAGCGGTCTTAGGGAAGACAAAGGGCTATGACA
>JAZNES010000076.1:0-3084 GCA_045588755.1 Eubacteriales bacterium
TAAGCATTGTGAAGAGGAGATAGAAGGAATGTGGGACGAGGTAAGAAGATTCAACAATCCTCATAATTACTATGTGGACCTTTCCGAAAAGCTTTGGCAGATAAAGCACGATATGATAGCAGAATACAGAAAAACTAAATAATAAAAAAGCCGTCGGAGCTCTTCCGACGGCTTTTTTGAATGTTTTATGTTGATTTCGGTAGTTTTATATGAAAATAAACAGCAACGTATTGAAAAAGAAAATAATTTGTTGTATAATGTTAATAGGTAAATTATATTTACAAATACGATAATAAGGGGGTAACCCGATGTATAATATTCTTGTAGTTGACGACGAGGTTCGTATTCGCTCAATAATAAAAAAATACGCCGAATTTGAGGGACATACAGTAATCGAAGCAGGGGACGGTATGCAGGCGGTGCATCTTTGCAGAACGCAGAGCTTCGATATAATCATTATGGACATAATGATGCCCGAACTTGACGGATTTTCGGCTTGCCGAGAAATAAGAAAGCAGAGCGATACGCCTATTATCATGCTTTCCGCCAGAGGCGAGGAATACGATAAGATAAACGGCTTTGAGCTTGGCATAGATGATTACGTCGTAAAGCCTTTCTCGCCTAAAGAGCTTATGCTTCGCATCGAGGCGGTAATGAAGAGAGTCAGATACGCCCATAAGCAGTCAAAGCAAAATAACGTCGTAGTTGAGCTTGATAAAGGAGGACTTAAGGCGGATATTACCGCCCGTATAGTTTTTGTCGACGGAGAAAGAGTAGATATGTCGCCGAAGGAATACGACCTTTTCTTCTATATGCTTGAAAACAGGAATATAGCGCTTTCAAGAGAGAAGCTTATAAGTGAGGTCTGGGGATATGATTTTTACGGGGACGTAAGAACGCTTGATACGCATATAAAGCTGCTTCGTAAGAGCCTTGGCAGATATGCGGATTATATCGTTACTATCAGAGGGATAGGATATAGATTTGAAGGCTGAATTTGGATCTTAGAGGTGAGGTATGTCTAAAAAAGAGGGAACTAAAAAAATAGGCATCAAATGGAAGATGTTTTCTATTCTTTTGGTCTTTATCATAGCTGTTATTACGGTGGTGTGGATCTTTCAGGTCGCACTGCTGAAGGTCTTTTTTCAACACACTAAATTTTCTGAATTGAATATATCTGCAGATAAGATGGTAATGGCGGCGGACGACGAGGATAAGCTCGAGAGCGTGGTCTACGATTGCGCAGAGGAATATTTTTCGTCTGTCGTTGTATTTCGGGTCGAGAAGGATGTGGCGACTCCTATAATCAAGGCAGGGAACAAGCTTAATACCATAATGCCCTTTTTCTCAAAAGAGGATATGCAGCGCTTTTATGAAAAGGCAGATACCAACGGCGGAGAGTATATAACCGCCGTAGCCTATGCTACTCTTGAAGAGTCGGGGCAAGAGGTCATCAAGGAAGTGGAAAAAAGCATAGATGCTATCTTCTTTGTAGGCAAAAACAAGGCAATAAGCGCGCTTGACGTAAGAATAATACATTCGTCGACTACCGAATATTTTATCGTACAAACAGTCGAGCTTATGCCTGTAGGAGCAATAGTAAAAACACTTAACAGCCAATTCTTGTGGATAGGTATAATACTCGTCCTTCTTGCGCTCGTGCTCGCCAGCGTTATGTCAAGGCTTATTACAAGACCGATAATAAAGATGAACGCGGCGGCGCAAAGGCTCGCACTCGGACATTATGATGCCGATTTTGGAGATGAGAAGGGATACAGAGAGGTCAGCGAGCTTTCGGACGCGCTCAATTTTGCCTCCCGTGAGCTTGCAAGGTCCGATAAGCTTCAAAAGGAGCTTATATCGAACGTTTCGCACGACCTGCGTACTCCGCTTACTATGATAAAGGGATACGGCGAGGTAATGCGTGATATTCCAGGCGAGAATTCTCCCGAGAACGTTCAGGTGATAATAGATGAGACCGAGCGTCTGACCGAGCTTGTAAACGATATGCTTGATATGTCAAAGCTCCAAGCGGGTACGCGGTGTCCCGATATGCAGCTCTTCTCGCTTACTCAGGTAGTCAGGGATACCATGAAGCGATATGAGAAGCTTACTATGAATCAAGGCTATAAAATAGACTTCAAGGCCGATTCAGATGCTTACGTTTATGCAGATAGCGTAATGATATTGCAGGTGGTATATAATCTGATAAACAATGCCGTCAATTATACGGGCGAGGACAAGCAGGTAAGAGTTGAGCAACGTGTCACAGACCAAAAAGTGCGAATATCGGTCAAGGATACGGGAAAGGGTATAGCTAAAGACGATCTTCCGCTTATTTGGGACAGATATTATAAGGTCGATAAGCTACACAAGAGAGCCGCAATAGGAACGGGACTCGGGCTTTCTATCGTTAAGGAGATACTTGAGCTTCACGATGCGGAATTCGGAGTGTCAAGCACGCAGAACGAGGGCTCTACCTTCTGGTTTGAGCTTAGCTTGGCAGAATAATTTTTAGAGAGATAAGTTTTATGAATGACAATTTTATTATAAAATATCTTTCTTGCCCGTGCTGTAAAAGCGATATGATGACAACAGAGGACAAGAAAGCACTTTTTTGTTTGGGACAGAGAAGACATAGCTTTGATTTTTCTTCAAAGGGATACGTCAATCTTTCGCTGACTCAAAGTCCGTCGGGAGATTCAAAGCAGGCGGTACTTTCACGTTCGGATTTCTTGAATAAGGGATATTACGCTCCGCTTGCCGATAAGCTTGGGGAAATATTAAAGAAATACAAGAAAGACGGCGTACTTGTCGATGCGGGGTGCGGAGAGGGATACTATACCGAACGGCTTTCCTCGCTCGGATATCTTACCGCGGGATTTGATCTCTCAAAATTTGCCGTTGCGTCAAGCGCGTCAAGAATGAGATGCAGGACCAACCAAAATGCCTTTTGCGCAGTTGCAAGCGTTTTTGAATTGCCTTTGAAATCTTTGAGTGCCGATGCGATCGTCAGTATATTTGCCCCTTGCGCAGAGGAGGAGTTCGCCCGCGTTTTGGAAAAGGAAGTCGGAGGGCAAGGGG
>JAZNES010000077.1:0-2823 GCA_045588755.1 Eubacteriales bacterium
GGAGAGTGGGGATCCTTTTGGTATTTCTCTCTCTTTGCCTTGTTGGGATCGTTATTCTTTCGGCAGTGACGCAAAGAGCGACAAAGACCCACGAAATAATAATGATAGCCATAGCCGTCTATAGCTTTACGAGAATAACGCTGTCGGTGATAGGCTTGGCAAAGGCAAGAAAAGAGAGCTCGTGCGCCGACAAGACCTTGCGAAATATTTCGTTTGCCGATGCGCTCGTGTCTCTTTACTCGCTTCAACGTTCTATGCTGGTGAGCTTTGAGGGAATGACGGCAGAAGAAATAAAACTGTTTAATATATTGACGGGTATCGGGGCGGTGTTAGCTATCCTCGTTCTCGGCATAAATCTTATAGGAGGAAGCAAGATAGATATGGCAAAATCAAAAATAAGCCAAACGAATCAAAAGATAGCCAACGGAGTTGTCGGAGGATACAAGAAAATAGAAAAGGGTGTAGTGAGTGGCTACAAAAGTATAGAAAAAGGCGTTGTGAGAGGATACGGAAAGCTCGAGGATAAGTTCGTTGAAGCATATTTAACGAAGGAAGGCGAAAGCGTGGAAGAGGCAAAGCAACGCTTGAAGGGCAAGAAAAATAATGAGTAATATGGGGAGCTTTGTCTCCCCCCCTATTGACAAAGGGAAAAAGGTGTGATATAATTCTCTACACCGAATATAAAAGACAGTTCGTGACCATCCTGTCTATAAACAAAACTATGGAAAAAAGGATGGGACGCGTATGCGTTCTTTTTTGTTGCTTGAAATTAATAAATTGGGATTTGTCGGTGAGTTAGTTTGTGTTAGGATTATTGCGAAAACCTTTTTGAAAAAAGTTTTCACGCTTTCCAAAAACTTTCAAACATTTGGACTTGCTCCCAGCAGCCAAGCTCCGCTTCGCTTCACATCAAGTTTACTTCGTAAACATTGACTTGCTCCGCTCTTCCCCCTCTCGTCGAAATAATTTCTCCTCCCTTGTCGCCCTCGCTTAATCTCGCACCGCGAGTGCTCGGACTCCAAGCCCACAACGGGCATAAACAAATGAGGTGAACGGTATTCGAAGTGAGGACGTCACAAAAACTTTTACCAAATTGGTAAAAGTTTTTTGAAGGGGGTGCGGGGGAAAGCTTTTTTTCAAAAAAGTTTCCCCCGCATAAAACCCAACTCCCCGATAAATCAAAATTTGACGAGGTTAAAATGAAAGAAAAGATAAAGGAATATTTTCGCGGGCTTGGGGTTCTGCTTCGCTCGATGCCGCCTGCCTTCTTTGCGCTTTTTGTTTTGGCGCTTTTTACGATGAATCTGCTTGCGAACAAGAGCATTGATTTGCAGTTTGAATGGCTTGCGCTCGACTGCGGAATAATCGTTTCGTGGTTCATATTCTTGGCTATGGACAGCCTTACAAAGCATTTCGGTCCGAGGGCGGCGACTCAGATATCGATAATCGCAACTTTTTTCAATCTCGTCGGCTGCGGCGTGCTCTTTCTTGGAAGTCTTATACCGGGAAGCTGGTCGGAGGGTGGCGCGAATCTTCTTATAAATCACGCACTTGACAAGACCTTTGGCGGAAGCTGGTACGTCATTTTTGGAAGTACTCTTGCCTTTGCGGTATCTGCCGCGGTCAACAATTTTACAAATTTCGCGGTAGGAAAGGGTTTTAAGAAAAATCCCGACGGGCTCCTTGCGTATATTATAAGAGCCTACGTTTCAACGGCTCTCGGGCAGTTCGTAGACAATCTCGTTTTCTCACTCATAGTCAGCCGAATTTTCTTCGGTTGGAGCTTTATTCAGTGTCTTGGCTGCGCGATCGCGGGAATGCTCGCCGAGCTTCTTTTTGAGGCGGTCTTTTCGTATTTTGGCTACAGGATATGCGAGAGCTTTAAGAAAAATGGCGTTGGAAAAGAATATCTTGATTATATATCAGCACAAAAGGAGAGCTTGAGATGAAAATACTTATAAGCGGAACGAGCAGGGGAATAGGACTCGCAATAGCCCAGAAGTTTCTCGCCGAGGGGCACGAGGTCATTGGACTTGACGTGTGCGGCTCGGCAATAGATAACGAAAAATACAGCCATTTTGTCTGTGACATCTTTGACGGGGTGCTTCCCGAGCTCGCCGACGTTGATATTCTCGTCAACAATGCGGGAGTTCAGGACAGCGGCAGAGATATAGACGTAAATCTCAAGGGAAGTATAAGGGTTACCGAAAAATACGGAATACGAGAGGGAATAAAGAGCATTCTTTTTATTGCCTCGGCAAGTGCGACGACGGGGGCGGAATTTCCCGAATATGCCGCGAGCAAGGGCGGACTGGTGGCATATATGAAGAACGTCGCTTTGCGGGTCGCCGCCTTCGGCGCTCCAGCTAACAGCCTTTCTCCCGGCGGGGTGCTCAACGAGCTCAATGAGCACGTTATAAGCTCGCCGTCGCTTTGGTCGGCAATTATGGAAGAAACACCGCTTAAAAAATGGGCAACGGTTGAGGAAATAGCCGAATTTGCCTATTTTATGACGGTGATCAACAAATCAATGACAGCGCAGGACGTGCTCGTTGACAACGGCGAGGCGGCAAGAGCCAAATTCATTTGGTAAATAAAAAATCCCGGCAGATCTTCTGCCGAGATTTTTATATTGTGCTTCAAATTTTGATTTATAGGTGAGTTCACAAGCGGGATTTTTTAATTAGCCTCCCTCCGAGAGGGAGGGGGACCGCGATAGCGGTGGAAGGAGCCTGCGTGACGTTGAGCCTGAATTTGCTTCATTGTAACGCGTTCTCCTTCAGTCGCCTCCGGCGCCAGCTCCCTCCCAGAGGGAGCCTAAAA
>JAZNES010000078.1:0-6059 GCA_045588755.1 Eubacteriales bacterium
ACCGCAGGTGGCAGTTCGCCGACGTTTTGCGGGTTTGCTTGCAAACTGCCGTTGTACAGACGGCAAGTAAAACTCGGAGTTGAGCGAAGCGAAACATATTCTCCTACGGGAATTATGAATTATAAAAAAAGCACATACCCAGTCGGGTATGTGCTTTTTTTGACGATCCTACGTGAAATTGAACGCTACCGCAGGTGGCAGTTCGCCGACGTTTTGCGGGTTTGTTTGCAAACTGCCGTTGAAGAGAGAGGGTACGTGCTTTTGCAATGTATTATTCTAACCAACCAAGCGCGGTAAGTGAATCAATGACCTCTGTCGGGATGTCGGTTTCATATCCGTCTTTGAGTTTGATGCTAAAATACACACCGCTTTGCGCAGGGTAAGATTCAGCTATACCGTTGTGAAATACTAATACTTTATCTCCGTTGGTGCAGTTCTTGAAGAGATCTTTGTTTTCGGTCCTGTCAGACATTACGATAGGAGAATTATCAACTACAAGCATATATGAGCCGTTATCTGCTATTAAAAATCTCCCTGTCGATAAGCCGTATCCCTTGCTGACAAGTATTCCGACAGTTACGAAGAAAGCAATTGCTAAGAGAAGTATCGTACCCAAAACGATAGACAACGGTAAAAACCATTTTTTCTTTGTCATAAAACTTTCCTTGTTACCTCCTCTCAGAAGTATCTACCTATATAGTCGTATTTTCTCAGAAAAAGTTTCACCTTGCCCCGAATTTTTCCTTCAGGCTTTTCTATCTCACTAATCCTATAAAGAACTCAGCAAATTTAAGAACCACGGGTAGAGTAAGGACAGAAAGGACTGATGACATTCCGACTACTCTTGCCGAATATTCGGGATTTATATCGTAGGTTTCCGCAAGCATTGAAACTGCTGTGGCGCATGGCATAGCGCAGACGGTAGTAGCAAACATCACCCAATCGTAATTAAATCCAATCAGTGTCATTATAGCGCAGAGAGCTATCGGGATTATAATGAGTTTTATAGCACAGACGTAGTAGATCTTACCTGAGCTAAATACCTTTGCAAGAGAGCTTCTTGAAATAAGAGCTCCTATAATAAGTGTTGATACAGGGGTACATAAGCCTCCGAGATATGAAAGCGTAGAATGTACAAAATTGGGTATAGGAGCGTTCAAAGTAAAAAGGATTATTCCGATAGCGCAGGGAATTGTTCCGAAGTTTATAAGTACCTTTTTCGGAGTTATCTTTATATCCTTCCTTTTCTGAGCCAAGATCAAGAGCCCTAATGTCCAGAGAAGAACGTTAAAGGCTGCAACGAAGAAGGCACCCATAAATAAGCCCTTTTCACCGAAAAGAGATTCGAGTATGGGAAATCCTATAAAGCCCGCATTTCCGAAGACTATTGCAAATTGTGAAAGCTTCTTTTCATCAAATTCCTTAAATCTGCTGCATGCCAAAATTGCAAAAGCTGCCACTATAAAATGGAAAATGAAACCAAACAGAAGGGTAAGAAGTCCAAGCTTCAGGTTCTCGGGAGAGTACTCCTTTTTCAGCAGTGAGCTGAGGAGAAGGCAAGGCTGGCCTATTGTGAGTATTATTTTAGAAAGCTTTTTTGATGCGGTTTCGTCTATTATACCGAGCTTTCCTGCCAGGAAGCCTGTAGCCATCAAAAAGAAGAGAGTTGTTATAACCGTTAATAACTGTGGAAAATTCATTTTTTGTCCCTAACCTTTACGCTTGCTCTTTTATCGAGTCAAGCTTATTTTTTATTTCTTTCATATCGAGAAGCATATCTTCTTTTTTTCGGGGATCTCTCAAAAGCAGAGCAGGGTGATATACGGCAGTTATCCAAAAGTTACCCTTTTTGAACCATTGACCGTGTTGAACTGTGATCTTGAAATCGGGAGAGATAAGTCTCATAGCCGATATCCTTCCGAGACAGACGATTATCTTAGGCTCTATAAGCTTTACCTGTCGGCGAAGAAAGTCGATACATTTATCCTCCTCGGCAGGCAGAGGGTCTCTGTTTTTAGGCGGTCTGCATTTAAGGATATTTGCGATATATACATCCTCTCTGTCAATATCGACGGCGTAAAGGAATTTATCAAGAAGCTGTCCTGCCCGTCCCACAAAGGGAATTCCCGTCTTGTCCTCATTTTCTCCTGGGGCTTCTCCGATAAACATAATATCGGCAGTTTGATTTCCCGTTCCGAAAACGCAGTTAGTTCTCGTATTACACAGATCGCAAGCGGTGCAGGCATTACAATCCTCAATAAGCTTTTCCCAATTATCCATAAATTTAACCTCCGCATTTTATCACGAATAGTATATCATAGAAGCAGAGTTTTAGCAAGTATTTTGAAAAAATAAAGAGCCGAATCGAAAACGGCTCTTCGTTTTTTATAAATTCAAAGTCTTCCGAGTAACGAAACGGCATTTTTCTCACATATAGCTTTTCCGTACTCCGACACGTAATATCCCATCGTTTCGGGATTTTCCCGTTTTCCGTACTCCAAAATAAATGAGAATTCGTCAAGAGGAATGTAAGAAGCCGAACTTATGTCCGAAAGAAAAAGATAGCATTTTCCGTCATCGCAGGAATATGCCGAGCTTTCTCCTATGTACCCTATGTCCATAAGCCGTCTGCAGACCTTTATGAGCCACTCATTCCTTTCAAAAGCATAGACACTGTACACGGGTTTGAGGGAAACTGAATTTTTGTTTTTTTGCAAACGGTTCTTTCTTTCGTCTCTCTTTGTGAAAATGTCGTCCTCATCGTCAGCGGCTGTTGAAGAAATACTGCCCATTTTCGTTACAAACATTTCGCAGCCACCGTCCTTTGAGGGATACAGCTGTACAAGCACCCTGCGCCCGTCTGTATCGAATCCCGTCTCATGCTTGGCACGGTTCAGTATGTCCCAGAACATGCGTTTTGTCTCGGTATTTGAGTAGTCAAGCTCACTCGCTCTTATCTCGAATCGTTTAAGATCTTCTTCACATAGGGTGACCTTGAGCTTACTTTCGTTTATCACCATAATTTCCATAGTAGGCGCGCCTCCTTTTCACTATTAATTATAATCGTAAACAAGAAAAAATGTAACCCCTAAATTTATGGAAAATATTCAGATATATCCCAAATTACTGTTGACTGAAAAGCCTCGGTTTGATATAATTTAATTAAAGTAATCAAGCAAGGAGGGAAGTCTTATGAGATATGATAAAGACCTTGGAAGAATATTTATTGACGTCGAAGAGCTTTCTGCTTTTTGTAATAAGACTCCCGATATTGACTGTAGATTTTCCTCTCCTCACCCCCAGAGATGCTCTTTTGAGGAGCTGTCTAAGCTCTACGGAAGGGAGTTGGTCTGGTGTCATTACGATATCCCGATAAGCCTTGAATATGACTCGGATAAGGTATCATATACGATTGACTCAAGGATAGACGTGATATTCAAAAAAGGGAACTCTCTGCGTATAGATCTGATCAGAAAAGTAAGCAAATTTGACTTTTTCGCGCCTCTGAGAAACGATCTTCTCTCAGAGCTTAAATGCCATTTGCTGTTTTATATGCAGAAGGAAAATATCCCTGAGATATCCGCTCGCATATACTACATATTATCAAGTAACAGTAAAAAGCAAAAATACTTTGATTTCCAATTTACAAAAGATGAGCTACTTTGTCATTTTTCTGAGCTTATAGAAAAATTTTCTTATCGCGCAATTTATCAAAAGGAGCGTATATGCTCGGCGCTTCGGTCAGCGGCAGATGCTGTTTTCCCGTATGACAGCTTGCGAGAGGGACAGGAAATAATGATAAAAGAGGTCTATTCCGCAATAAAGCAAGGAAAAAGACTTTTCGTGGAAGCACCGACAGGGATCGGAAAGACCGCGTCTGCGCTTTATCCGTCGGTAAGGGCTCTTGGAAACAACTTAGCGGATAAGGTATTTTACCTCACCTCAAAGGCGAGTACGCGTCGAGAAGCATTCAAGGGGGCGGCAAAGCTCTTTGAAAACGGCGTAGAGCTGAGAACGGTTGTGATAAGTGCGAAGGAGCAGGTCTGCCTTTGTCCTTCACGGGCATTGAGCGGGGCTTCTTCACTCTGTAATCCTATCGATTGTCCTTATGCCGCAGGATATTATAACAGAGTTGACAAAGCTCTCGATGAGCTTCTTAGCTCCTCTCACGGCTATACGACTAAATATATATTGCAAGTAGCAAGACAACACCGCGTATGTCCTTATGAGCTCTCTCTCGATCTGTCTGAATTTGGCGATATCGTGATATGCGATTATAACTATGTTTTTGATCCGTCGGTATTTTTCAGAAGATATTTTAATCACGAAAAGCTTACCGATTCAAAATATATTTTCCTCGTTGACGAGGCGCACAATCTTGTCGACAGAGCAAGAGATATGTATTCCGCCTCGATAGAGGGAAGAGATCTTGAAGAGTTATATGCTAAAATTGAGCCTGAGTATACCGAGCTTCAAGAGGCATTTGAGAGGCTCATACTGCATATACGGACTATGCGGAAGCTTTGCAAGGATAACCTTGTGAAGTCGGCTGACGGAACAGAACACGGATTTTACGTAAACAATAGCGAGTTTTCCGATCTTATCGGTCTGCTTGCCGATTTCAACAAGGTATGCGCGGCTTTTCTCAAAGCAAATGGCTCACATCCCTTGCGTCAAAAGATAGAGTCTGTATATCAGAGAGTAAAAAAATATATCTGCATAAGTGAATATTTTGACAGCAGATTTTATAACTGTATCTACGTTAACGGAGATTCTACCTTAATTAAGATATTCTGTCTTGATCCCTCGTATATACTTCATAAGATACAGCAGAGAGCGGTATCTACCGTTATGTTCTCGGCGACACTGACCCCAATAGATTATTTTTCACGCCTTCTCGGCGGAGACGGACGATCTCAAAAGCTGTCCTTGGACTCTCCATTTGAGCCTTCAAATCTTTGTGTAGCCGTTGCAAGATATATAAATACAAGATTTGAGGACAGAACGAAAAATTATTCTAAATACGTGTCTGTCATAGCCGCTTCGGTAAGTCAAAGAGTGGGGAATTATATCGTGTATTTCCCGTCCTATGAGTGCCTTGAAGGTACTTATTCGGCTTTTATAAAGAAATATCCCGACGTTGACACCGTCGTTCAGAAACGTGGAATGAATCTGTCACAAAAAGAAGAATTCCTTAACTTTTTCAAAAATGACAGCGGAGTCCTTCGTATAGGCTTTTGCGTATTGGGCGGTTCTTTTTCCGAAGGAGTCGACCTTCCGGGCGCAAGACTTATAGGCACGGTAATATTCGGTGTCGGTCTCCCGGGACTTTCAAACGAGGGAAATATAATAAAAGAATATTACGACAACCGAGGTGAGATCGGTTACGATTATGCTTACGCCTTCAAGGGAATGAATAACGTTCTTCAGGCGGCAGGTCGTGTTATCAGACAGGACGATGATATTGGCGTAGTGGTGCTTGCCGACGACAGATATCTTGATGAAAAATATATTTCTCTCTTCCCAAAGCATTGGAAGAATGTAAAAAGCGCACAAAATGCAAGAGAACTTGCTGAAATTATGCAAAACTTTTGGCAAAACAGGTGATTTTTATATTAATTTAACAGAAAAATGCAAATTTTCAAAAATGCTCTTGCTTTTTTCGGATGAATGTGGTAGAATACCTATTGTTTATGATAATCGTTACATAATGTTACGTTCGCCAAAAGGAGAGAAGAAATGAATTATTTGTCAGCTACCCCCGAAATGCTCAGAGAAGAGCTTCAAAATCTTAACGCTAAATATATTGATATAAAAAATGAGAACATATCTCTTGACCTTTCAAGAGGAAAACCGGGTAAGACTCAGGTGGATATGCTTACCGATATGCTTACCTGCATTTCTACTGCAGAGCAGTGTATTACCCAAAGCGGAATAGACTGCAGAAACTACGGATTCCTTGACGGTATTCCCGAGGCTAAGGAGCTCTTTTCCGATCTGCTTGGCATACCCGCAAAGAATATTTTTGTTGGGGGCAACTCTTCTCTTAATTTGATGTA
>JAZNES010000079.1:0-3321 GCA_045588755.1 Eubacteriales bacterium
CGTTTTTCATGAGGAAGGCTCACTGCCGGTTTCAATACTTGATATAGATATACGCACACTGCCGATAAGTGAAAGACAGGCGCTCGCAAAAGGAATATATGCAGCAAACGAAGAGGAATTAAATAAAAGGATAGAAGACTATTCTTCATAAAATGGACTTGCACAGGTCAAGTTCCGACCGTCATATACTCCCTTAGGAGTGATTCATAATGATAAACGCAATAATTTTCCTTTTACTCAACATCACCTTCTTCTCGCTTGAAATCAGCGGCCTAACCTTCTTTCCGAAGCCACTGTCACAAAAAGAAGAAAAAATCGAGCTTGAAAAAATGAAAAACGGAGATTCCTCAGCAGCAAGCAAGCTTATTGAGCATAATCTCCGTTTAGTGGCACACATAATTAAGAAGTATCATTCCGACGCCAGAGATCAGGATGATCTTATTTCAGTCGGAACAATCGGATTGATAAAAGCAATACGCACGTTCGATACGGACAAAGGTGTCACACTTTCTACATACGCTGCAAGATGTATCGAAAATGAAATACTGATGTATTTCAGATCTCAAAAAAAAAATGGTGCAGAGGTTTTTATAGATGATCCTATCGACACCGACAGAGAAGGAAATTCCATTAGGTTACTCGATATAATTTGCAGCGAAGAGGATACTATGGAAACCATCTCTAAACTTATCGAAAATGAAAAGCTTAGAAAATACATACTCAAATCCCTTACCAAGCGTGAGCGCAGTATTATTGTAATGCGCTACGGACTTGACAATAAAACACCCAAAACTCAACGTGAAGTAGCAACAAAAATGAATATTTCACGCTCATACGTGTCACGAATAGAAAAGCGTGCACTGTTGAAGTTAAAGGAATGCTTTCAAAAAGAATAGCTATAACACAGTCTTGACAAACTCTTTACCAAGGCGGTTTTCAAGCTCAGAAATCAAAACAAGGTTAATGTCTGCCCAGCTTCCTTTCGGAGCACACTTGAGTGATTTTTCATCCTCAAAATAGAAATACACCGGTGTGTTTCCGTCAAAAACACTCAAAAGCTTCATTGCCCACTCAAATTGCTCAGAAGCTTTAGAGGGGACTTTGAGATACAATCCTTTTCGCATCCCCATATTCTTATTCTCCGCTTGTTTTGTTGCAGACTTCTCTATATCACTGCTCTTAGCCGCGGAAAACGAGAACGCGCGAGAGGAATTTGTACCACTTGTCGGCATCTTAGGAATAATATCCGTTCCTGAGGTAAGAAGACTTGCTCTGTCAGCTACTATTTTTGCAGCCTCATCCTCGTGAAAGCTTATCCTGCCATATACGTAAAACGGTGCCTCAACACGAAGCTCGGAAGCAATCAACTCATAAACCTTCGGAAAAAGCAAGCACTCAATGCGTCCGCTCATATCCTCTAAGGTTATAAATGCCATAACTTGCCCGTTTTTGGTGGTTTTCTTTTTTATCTCACTTATGATACCTGCGCAGCCGAGCCTATCACCGTCACGAATGCTGCCGTATTCCTCGCTGCTTTCCGCAAGCACCTCAGATATATCAGGTACACCTTTTTCTTTCAGTAAGCCTTTATATTCACTCATAGGATGGCCTGAAAGATAGAGTCCGAGCACCTCTTTTTCCATCCTTAAAAGCTCCTCAAGAGAGTACTCCCCTACATTTTCAAGCTTTGGCTCAGAGAAATCATCCTCTGTCTGAATAAATCCAAAAAGAGAAGTCTGTCCCTCCAGATTACGTGATTTAGACGCACTGACCTGAGACATATACCCTTCATAGGATGTTAGCATTTGTCTTCTTGTGGCTCCAAGTCCGTCGAATACACCGCACTTTATAAGACTTTCAATCGCACGTTTGTTTGTATCATATTTTGACGTACGCTTAATAAAGTCAAAAACGGAATTAAAGCATCCTCCTGATTCTCTCTCTCGAATACAGTCGTTAACAAATTTTGCTCCAACTCCCTTGACTGTTAAAAGCCCTACCCGTATTCCATCCTGCACACTTATAAACTCCTCAAAGCTTTCGTTTATATGAGGAGGTAAAACCTTGAGGTTAATTCTTCTGCATTCGTTGATATACTCACTGATTTTATCGGTATTTGCGCTAACGCTTGTCAGAAGTGCCGCCATATACTCCTTTGGATAAAGACACTTCAGGTATGCCGTCTGATACGCAACAATGGCATATGCCGCAGCATGAGATTTATTAAAGGCGTACGAAGAAAATGACATCATATTATCAAATATGAGCGCACCCGTCTTTTCGTCAACACCACGCTTAATACAACCGTCGATAGCGGGACCGTCGGCATCCTCGGGCTTACCGTAAATAAAATTATGGCGCTCTTTTTGCATAATATCGGCTTTTTTCTTCGACATCGCTCTGCGGACAAGGTCAGCTCTGCCGAGAGAATATCCTGCCAGCTCACGCACTATCTGCATAACCTGCTCCTGATATATAACGCAGCCGCTTGTTACCTTAAGAATAGGCTCAAGAAGCGGGTGATCATATTTGATTTTTTCAGGATGAGCGCGATATTCAAGATATTTGGGTATAGAATCCATAGGACCGGGACGGAAAAGAGAGATTGCCGCTATTATATCCTCAAGATTTCGTGGACGCAGCGAAGAAAGAAGGTTCCTCATCCCCGCTGATTCAAGCTGAAATACGCCCTCAGTATTCCCCTTAGAAAGCATATCGTAAACCCTTGGTTCATCGTGTGGAATTGTATTTATATCAAAATCAGGGGTATGCTTTCTTATCTCTTTTACCGCACGGTCTATTACGGTAAGGTTACGCAAACCAAGGCAGTCTATCTTCAAAAGCCCAAGCTTCTCAAGAGTTCCCATCGGATACTGAGTAACGACAGAATCCGAATTTTTCATAAGGGGTACGTAATCCGAGACCTCACTTCTCGTTATAACAACACCTGCCGCGTGTGTAGAGGCGTGACGCGGCATACCCTCGGCTCTCATAGCAATATCGATAAGTCTGCGTATATCTCCGCCTTCTTCGTATTTTGCGCGCAGCTCTTTTTCACTTTTCAAAGCAGTGGCAAGATCACTTCCAAAAGGGATAAGCTTGGAAATTTTATCAACCTCTGCGTAAGGAATATCAAGGACTCTTCCTACATCCCGAACAGCAGCACGGGCGGCAAGAGTACCGAATGTTATTATCTGCGCGACATGATTTTCGCCGTAACGGGAAGAAATATAGTTGATAACACGTCCTCTTTTTTCAACACAAAAGTCTACGTCAAAATCGGGCATAGATATTCTTTCAGGGTTCAAAAAGCGCTCAAAA
>JAZNES010000080.1:0-5755 GCA_045588755.1 Eubacteriales bacterium
ACACTACTATATATTACTTCTATAATTATTATATTATCTATTTTACTTTCTTAAAAGGAAGCACGGAGGTTATTATGAAAATAATTTTTAATCGTTACGCCGTAACTGCGGCAACCACTCCTCTTATGGGCTCGGTATCGGGCAAATCAAATCTCAGCGCTATTGACGGTCTTCTTATTGAGGCTATTGCTCCTTCTACCTGTATCCTCACGACCTACGATCTTGAAAAGGGCGTAAGGATCGAGATCGAGGCAAAGGTACTTGAAGGTGGAAAATATATAATCAATGCTCAAAAATTCTATCAGATACTTAAGGTAATGAACGGCGAGGAGATAACTCTTACCGTTGACGAGCATCTTTCTGCTTGCATAACCTGCGGAAGATCCTCTCACAGAATGAGCGCTCTTGCAGGCGAGGACTTCCCCGCTATTCCCGATCTTGTATCTGACAGAAGCTTCGTTATCTCTCAGGCTGTCGTTAAAAAGATGCTCTCTCAGGTATCCTTCTCTATGGGTGTAAACGATCAGAGAAACGTTCTTAACGGTTGTTATTTTACTATCAAGGACGATTCTATAATGCTCGTTTCCTGCGATAGCTTTAAGCTCTCAAAGGCATTTAAGAGGACCGAGCTTGAAAACAGAAATACAAATAACGACGCTCATCTGAATTTCTCATTTATAGTTCCCGTAAAGACTGTAAACGAGCTTATACGTCTTCTCGACGACGGCGAGGACAGCCTTACGCAGATCTATATAACAAGAAAGCATATAGTATTCCTTATCGGAGATATAACCTTCTTCTCACGTCTTATTGAGGGAGATTATATAGATTACGACCGTATAATCATTAAAAATCACAGAATAACCGTTGAGGCAAATAAGGCAGAGCTCGTTTCGGCACTTGAAAGAGCGGCTATAGTAACCGAGGAAAGGATCGCGGGAAGCGTTCGTCCTCACGTAAAGCTCAGTGTAAACGGCGATACCCTTAAGATATCGGCAGTTTCGGTTGCGGGAAGCACCTATGACGAGGTCGCTATAAAGCACGAGGGTGACGATATTCTCATAGCCTTCAATAACAGATTCCTTATTGACAGTATAAGAGCTTGTGACTCTGAAACTGTAAGACTTTCTATGTCCTCTCCTCTTACGAGCATGAATATAGAGCCTGCTGACGAGAAGGAAGAAAAAGATGAGCTCTTTATGCTTCTTCCCGTAAGAATGAAGGAATAATGTACTGTAAAAAAATTGAAATAAAGAATTTTCGGAATATTGAGGATCAAAGCATTGAATTCTCGCGCGGCGTAAACGTTATATCAGGCAAGAATGCTCAGGGAAAGACAAATCTGCTTGAAGCTATCTATTACGTTTCGGTGGGAAAGAGCTTTCGCGCCCTGCAAAATTCCGAAATAATAAGATTCGGCTGTGAAAACTCTGAAATAAAGCTCTTTTATGACGACGGAATAAGAGAGCAGAATATCAGAGTGAGGATATTTAACGATAAAAAAAGACAGGTAGAAAAGAACAGCGTTAAGATAGATAAGCTTTCTGATATAGTCGGGTCTTTTCGCACTGTTCTCTTCTCTCCCGAGCATCTTTCTTTAGTTAAGGAAGGTCCTTCTATAAGAAGAAATTATCTCGATATCGCTATAAGCCGTTCAAGACCTATGTATCTTCATTCTCTGCAGAAATTCAATTATATATTAAAGCAGAGAAATCAGCTTATAAAAAATGCCCTGTCAGACAGACAGACCTTCGATATGACGGTCGATCTTTGGTCGGAGCAGCTCGCTCATGAGGCGGCAATAATTACAAAATTTCGTTCGGAATTTATTGATAAGGCTGACGTGCACGTAAAAAAATGCTTTGAGGATATGAGCGGAAATAAAGAGATACCCGATCTTAAATATATCTCATCTTCAAAATTGCAGAATGATGACTTGAAGGACACAAAAAAGTGTGAAGAAAGATATCTTGAACTGCTTTGTGCAAATCACGAAAGAGAGATATATGCGGGGGCGACGCTCTACGGAATACATAAGGACGATATGACCGTTGAGCTAAATGAAAAGCCCGCAAGATTTTACGCTTCACAGGGCCAGCAGCGCTCTTTATCTATCGCGCTCAAGCTTGCCGAGGGTGAGATATGCTTCTCGGAGTTCGGTGATTATCCCGTATTTCTCTTTGACGACGTGCTCTCAGAGCTTGATGCGGCAAGGCGGGATTATCTTATAAACCGCATAAGCTCAAAGCAGGTGATCATGACCTCGTGCGAGGATAACGAGATAATAAACGCAAAAAAAATAACCGTCAGCGACGGAAAATATACTGAAATATAACGGCGGTGGAATATGTTTCTTCACGCAGGAAATGGAAAAAATATAAGAGAAAAGGATATTATCGGAATATTCGATATGGATAACGCGACGGTGTCCTCCGTGACTCGTAAATATCTTAACGAGGAGCAAAGAAAGGGCGCTATCATATCTATATCCGAGGATATACCTAAATCATTTATCCTATATAAAGCAGACGGAAAGCTGAATATCTGCTTTTCAAGCCTTTCCACATCAGCTCTTATAGGAAGAATAAATTAGATAGTTAGTTTATGTTAAGATTTTTTTTGCGAAAACCTTTTCGAGAAAAGGTTTTCACACTTTCCAAAAGCTTTTCTTACATTATTGGATAGCTCCCGCAGCCTCGGCTCCCCTTACGTGCTCACAACGGGCATAAACAAATGAGGTAAGCGGTATTCAGAGTGAATACGTCACCCAAAATCACCCTATAAAGTTTGAAAGTTTTTGAAGGGGGTGGGGGGGAAATCTTTTTTCAAAAAGTTTCTCCGCATCAATTTCCAACGCAATCTATCTATCAATCAAAAGTTAAAAACCTGAAAGGAAAAGATAAAATGGACAATACCACAAATCAAGTTTACGACGAAAGTCAAATACAAGTGCTTGAAGGGCTTGACGCTGTAAGAAAGCGTCCGGGAATGTATATAGGCACGACGTCAATAAGAGGTCTTCACCATCTTGTTTACGAGATAGTGGACAACTCTATCGACGAGGCGCTTGCGGGCTATTGCGATCTGATAAAGGTCGTTATAAACCCCGACAACAGCGTTACCGTTGAGGACAACGGAAGAGGTATACCTTCGGCTATCCACCCGAAGCAGGGTATTCCTACGCCTGAGGTGGTATATACCATTTTGCACGCGGGAGGAAAATTCGGCGGCGGCGGATACAAGATCGCGGGCGGTCTTCACGGAGTCGGAGCATCTGTTGTTAACGCTCTTTCCGAGTGGGTAGAGCTTGACGACACCTATGAGGGACACCGTTTTACAGTTCGCTTTGAAAGAGGCAAAAAGGTAAGAGAATTTACTGAGGTAGCACTCGAGGAGGGTCGCACACACGGTGTAAGAGTTACCTTTAAGCCCGATCCCGAGATATTCGAGGAAACTGTATTTGAATACGATATACTCGCTGAGAGAATGAGAGAGCAGGCATTCCTTAACGCAGGAATAAAGATACTTCTCATCGACGACAGAGGCGAGGAAAGAAAAGAAGAGATATTCTTCTACGAGGGCGGTATAAAGAGCTTTGTCGTATATCTTCGTGAAAAGGGCTCGGGTGAGGCTATCCACGAGGACGTTATATATATGAAGGGCGAAAAGGGCTCAAGCATTGCAGAGATAGCTCTTCAGTATAATACGACCTGTACCGATGAGATAATGTCCTTTGCAAACAATATGCACACTATCGAGGGCGGTACTCACGAGACAGGCTTTAAGGCAGGACTTACCAAGGCTATAAACGATTACGCGAGAAAATGGGGACTCCTTAAGGACAAGGATAAGAATCTCTCGGGCGAGGACGTTCGTGAAGGACTTTGCGCGATAATCAGCGTAAAGCTCGAGGACGCACAGTTTGAGAGCCAGACAAAAGCAAAGCTTGGAAACTCCGATATAAGAACTCTCGTTGAGAATACGATGAATACAAAGCTCGCTGAATTCTTTGAGGAAAATCCGACGCCCGCAAAGGCTATTATAGAAAAAGCACTTCTCGCTTCGCGCGCAAGAGACGCCGCAAGAAGAGCGAGAGAGGATATAAGAAGAAAGGGCGCGCTTGAAAGCTCCTCTCTTCCCGGAAAGCTTCGTGACTGCAACGAGAGAAACGCAGAGCTTACAGAGCTCTATCTCGTAGAGGGAGATTCCGCGGGAGGTTCTGCGACGCAGGGACGAAATTCGAGATATCAGGCTATCCTTCCCCTTCGCGGTAAGGTCCTTAACGTTGAAAAGAGCAATTCGAGCAAGGTACACAACAACGATTCTCTTATCCCGATAATTCAGGCTCTCGGCTGCGGAGTCGGTGAGACCTTTGATATTTCAAGACTTCGTTACGGCAAGATAATAATTATGGCAGATGCCGATGTCGACGGCTCGCATATAAGAATACTTCTTCTGACATTCTTCTTCCGTCATATGAAGCAGCTTATCGAAGAGGGTCACGTATATCTCGCTCAGCCTCCGCTTTACAAGGTTTATAAGAAGACGGGCAAGGGCCCCGAGCTTTACGCCTTCTCGGACGCTGAAAGAGACAAGTGCATAGAACAGCTCGGCGGCGGCTCGATTATCGAGGCTGACAGATATAAGGGTCTTGGAGGAATGGACCCCCAGCAGCTTTGGGAGACCACTATGGACCCCGAAAAGAGAACGCTTCTCAGAGTTACTATGGAGGACGCGCAGGCTTGCGACGAGACCTTCTCGCTCCTTATGGGTGACAAGGTAGAGCCGAGAAGAATATTTATTGAAGAAAACGCAAAATTTGCGGAAAATTTGGATATTTAAGGTCGATTATACATTTTATTTCAAAAAAAAGCATTTGAAAAGATACGCGAAAGTTTTCCACAGGTTGTTGAAAAGTATGTGTAAAACTTGATTTTACAAGGAAAAAACAGGTAATGTTTTAACAGCTCTATGTTGAAAGAATTTCGGTATTGTAATTTTCGACAATGTATAAAATTCAAACTTATAAATTGGGATTTATAGAATAGATAGATTGCGTTATATTTGCGGGCTGTCGAGGCGCCAGCCCCTACCAGCGCATAAAGAACAAAGATAACCGGTAGGGGTCGGCGCCTCGACGACCCGTTTTTACGCAAAGAAAACATTTCGATAAATCAAAATTTGAAATTAGCTTAATTATTAACCAAATAAAAAGAAAGGACGCAAAAGATCCTTGGAATTGAGAAAATAAAAGGATTTTTTGAGAAAGGCCGATAAAATTGGAAAACGAAAATATAGAATTCAGGGATCAAAAAATAGTTGACGTTGAGATGGATAAAGAGGTTAAGAGATCCTTTATCGAATACTCTATGTCGGTTATCGCCTCTCGTGCTCTTCCCGACGTAAGGGACGGTATGAAGCCCGGTCAGAGAAGAGTTATGTACGCTATGTACGAGGACCATCTGACATACGACAAGCCCTTCCGTAAGTCTGCTACCACAGTCGGTAACGTGCTTGGTAGATATCACCCGCACGGCGACTCATCGGTCTACGGAACGATGGTAAGAATGGCGCAGGACTTCTCCTTGCGTTATCCTTTGGTCGAGGGACACGGAAACTTCGGGTCGGTCGAGGGCGACGGTGCTGCGGCTTACCGTTATACAGAGGCGAGAATGGCGAAGATCGCCGACGAGCTTATGCGCGATATCGAAAAGGAGGTCGTTGACTTCCAGCCTAACTTCGATAACAGACTCAA
>JAZNES010000081.1:0-6366 GCA_045588755.1 Eubacteriales bacterium
CGTCTTTCTGTGAGGACGGAAGGGACGGTATATATCGTCGACCTCGGTGATAGTTACCGCGGCATCGATAGCCGCCGCAAGCTCTTCGGTAAGCTTGCCCTGCTCATCGATAAGAGCCTTGACCTCAGCCTTTCTCTTTTCTATATTTCTAAGATAAGTAAGTCTGTCGTCAAGATCGCGCAATACCACGTCGTCAAGACTTCCCGTCACCTCTTTTCTGTAACGGGCGATAAAGGGTATCGTGTTGCCCTCGTCGATAAGAGCGACTGTCTTTTCCACCTGATCTTCCTTCAAATTAAATTCTTTGGCAAGAGTTTTGATAATGTCCATATTTTTTCCTTTCGCACATCGCGCTTAAATCATTCTTTACTGTTATGAGCTACGAGCTCGTTTTCTTCTTCCTCACTCAAAAATCTCCACTCCCCGCGGTCAAGCGCAGGATCGAGTGAAAGAGGCCCGAAGGTGATGCGTTCAAGATAGACTATCTTGTTCGAGACAGCCTCAAGCATCTGCTTTATCTGATGGTATTTTCCCTCTGTCAGAGTTATCACACCGAGGGTCTTGTCATTTTCGTCAAGGCTGACCTTGCAAGGCTTAGTAAAATATCCCCCTTCGATCCTCACTCCGCTCTCGAGTGCCTTTACGTCCTCGTCCGAAAGGGTATCTCTTGCTCTGAAGCGATAGCTCTTAGAAACGTGGCTCTTGGGGGCAAGAAGTCTGTGGGCGAGATCTCCGTCGTCGGTGATGAGCATAAGACCAAGCGTATATTTGTCAAGTCTTCCGCAAGGAAAAAGATCGAGCCTTGAAAGCTCCTCGGGGAGCAGATCGAGCACCGTCTTATCTCTTTTGTCGTCGGTAGAGCTGACGTAGCCCTCGGGCTTATTGAGCATTATATAGGTAAATTTGCGGTAGATTATATCCTTTCCGTCAAAGCTCACCTTATCGCTCTCGGGTTCAAGCTGAATATCGGCACTCTTTGCGCAGATACCGTTTATCCTTATTCTGCCCGCGCGGATCGCCTTTTTCGCGTCGCTTCGCGAGAGAGTACCCGTAACGCTTAAAAATTTATCAAGCCTTATGTCGATCACCGCCCTTCAACTTCAAAGATCTGTTCAGAAATTCAAGACTGCCAAAAGTATTCCCGCGATAATTCCCGCGATAACAGATCCGCACAAAAAGCCTATGCGAAAGTCTCTCTTCCGTCTTAATTTCATTTTAATATCCTTTTTGGCTTTCATACCAACACCTCCTTTATAGGAAAGTATCGGCATTGGGGACAAAAATTATTTATGCGCCCTCGGTGTTTTTTACCTCGGGAGATAAATTCTTATTCTTATTTATCTTTTGAATTGCCAAAAAGTCTATCTGAGAGATAACTATTCCGACAAATATTACAGCACAGCCTATGTAACCTACCGCAGAAATGTTATCTATCCCGAAGATAACACCGCCTATCGCGCTGAATACCGATTCGGTCGAAAAGACTATCGCCGCGAAGGTGGGGTCGGCGTGCTTCTGCGAGACCACCTGCAAGGTATACGCGATACCCACTGACATAATTCCCGCGTAAAGTATCGGCACAGCCGCTACGCGTATTCCTTCGAGCGTAGGTCTTTCAAAGAGCATCATCGTAGCGACGCACCAGATCGAGCAGACAGAAAACTGTCCTACGCAAAAGTGCAAGGAACGAAGAGCTTTGCCGAGCCTGTCGACTATGACAACGTGCGCCGTCCAGAAAAACGCTCCTACAAGCAGCAAAAGCTCGCCGAGGCCGAAGGAGAATCCCTCCTCCTTCTTAACACAAAGCAAAAAGATACCGATAACGGTGATTATTGCCGCTATCCATACGTTAAGCCCTGTTTTTTTCTTAAAAAGCAGATAGCAGGCTATCGGGATAAAAACGGTGTAAAGTCCTGTTATAAATCCGGCTACTCCTACGCTTCCCGTAACGATAATGCCCACCTGCTGAAGAGTCGACGCTATAAAGAGCGCGCTTCCTGCAAGTAACGAGGCAAAAAAGGTCTTTTTTCTTTCCTCTTTAGTCATTTTTCCCTTCTCAAATATCAGCATAACGGGTATAAGAGAAAGAGTACCGAGAGGAAATCTCAGTCCGTTCATAGCAAACGGACCGACTTCGTCAGCGCCGAAGAACTGCGCGACAAAGGCAAAGCCCCATATAATAGCAGTCGTAAAAAGCCCCACAGTAGTAAGAAACTTAGTTTTCATATAAGTATTATTCTGCCTTCCAATCGATTATTGCCTGTACTGTTCGGCTCTGCTGCTCGTAAACAGTATCCTTCTTTATATTTCCCATAACGGTCTGACGGTGCAGGCAAAGAATCGTCTCCTCGGGAAGGATCTTTAAGACGTCATATTCTTTGTATATATCTGTATCTCCGAGCCTTACTCCGTATATATCCTCACCGTTTTCATCTTTTCCGAGAGGATTGAGTCTGTCATTACTGAGAAGCTCCTCATAAAGTATAGGATCAAGCATATATACCGCGCTCGTTCCCGTCATCAGATAATCGTAATAATTTTTGTAATTCTGAGTGTTCTGAGAAGTACTGATACCAATATTATTGCCGTTCTCGTCTATATTTCCCTTCATCTGTTCTTCCGAATAAATAAGATAAGACGATATCACGGCAGTCTTTTTGCCGTCGCCGTCAAAATCCTCGGGAAGAAGCAGAGAAAGTACGCTGTTTATCTCGCTTGCGTTTTCAACGCTTATATATGCGGGGCCCGCATATACCACAAGCGCGTCCTCGCTTTCCTTGTGGCACATCTGCAGAGTGCATATCAAAAAGACTACTACAACAAAGGATATTATTATCGTGTGCCACTTATAATGGTACCAGAAATTGTCGAACCATTTTGCAGTCTTGCCCTGTGCCTGTATGCCTTCGGTATAGATCTTATCATTATCTTTCATGATTTATCACCTCACACAACGTTTGTAATAAAAGCCCTATGGCGAGGAACGCCCAGAATACGCGCCCCTCGCCATATATACAGATCAGTCCTTGGTTCTCGTTACCGATACTATCGAAAGCTCAAGAGTTCCCGCAGGGGTCTCGACCTTGACAACGTCGCCCGCGTGCTTTCCGATAAGTGCCTTTCCTATAGGCGACTGATCGGAAATTCTGAACATAAAGGGGTCTGCCTCGTTAGAACCGACTATGTTATACTCAATAACGTCGTCTCCGTCCTTTACCTCGACGGTAGAGCCGATGCTTACGACGCTTGTATCTATCTGCGACTCGTCAATTATTACTGCGTGCTCTATAAGCTCTTCAAGCTCCTTGATACGAGCCTCGACCTTAGCCTGCTCGTTTCTCGCCTCGTCATACTCGGAGTTCTCGGAAAGGTCACCGAACGATCTCGCTACGGCAATATCGTTTTTAACCTCTTCTCTTCTCGTTTTTATAAGATATTCACGCTCATCGACAAGCTTTTTGTAGCCTTCGGGGGTATACAACTGTTCCTTTGCCATTTTCAAAATTCTCCTTAAAAAGTTATTTTAATGTTTTTATAGCCTCTTGAAGCTGATTATCGTCAGCATCACTCAACTCATATATATTTATATTTGCCGCCGCCTCACTAAGCTCGACAGTGACGTCGGGCGTTATCCCTATTCCGTCATAGCTCTCGGCACAGGGCGGGAAATACATTCTCGTGGTAAGTCTTATCGCTCCCTTGCGGTTATACGCCGAAAAAGGAATTATACTCTGCACGCTTCCCTTGCCATAGGTCGTCACTCCGACTGTCTTTCCAAGGGAGTAGTCCCTGAAATTCGACACAAAAAGCTCCGCAGCGCTCGCCGTATTCTCGTTGCAAAGTACAGCAACAGAAAGATCCTTATATTTTCCTATATCTTCTTTTTTTACGTTGCAGCCTGCGGCGTCACCCTTATAGTCGTCTACCACAGCCGCTTTTATTATCTCCTCGTTACCGTTTTTGTCAACGGTACTGATTATAGTCTGTCCCTCTTCGAGAAAATACGAAAGGACGGCAACTATCGCGCCAAGGTCTCCGCCGGGATTATATCTGACGTCAAAGACTATCTTGCTTATACCCTTCGAGATAAGCTCGTCAACAGCTCTTGAGAACTGCTCGGGGGTAGCAAGATTAAATTCTGTTATCTTAACGACACCGACACTCTGATCTGTCGAGCAGATCCTTGAATAAACGCTCTCTTCCTTTACGTAACCCCGCGTTATCTTAAAGGGTATCTCCTCAAATCCGTCGTCAACGGGTCTGAGGACCGTAAACTCTGCGACCGTTCCCGCTTCTCCGAGAAGTGCTGTCATAGTGTCGGCATATCCGAGAGAATCTACCGACTCTCTGCCCTCTCCGACTCCGACGTATGCAAGTACGTCTCCCGCTCTGACTCCTGCTTCGAGCGCGGGACTGTTCCTCATAACGTTTATGATCTTCATAACGTTCATCTCGGCATCATTATAGGTGATCGAAGTGTAGATTATGCTTATTCCCACTCCCTCGAAATCTCCCGTGCTTGACATCTTGAAGCTTTGATATTCTTCCTCGGTGTAGTACTCAGCGTATTTATCACCCGTAGCCTCAACGTAAGCGTTCAGGACAGCTACTGCCATATCCTCGTCATCAAGATCGTATATTGAATATCTCTCAAAGATCGCGTCTAGCAAGGCAACGTCATCGACGCTCTCCTCGCTGTTCGACGAACCGCCCCAAAATCCCGCACCGATTATACTCGCAAGAGAGTTTCTGTATATCCCCTGCATTACCGTAAAGGTCAGCATTACGGCAGCAAGCACAAGCGCTACGCTCGACACAATAAAGGTTCGAAGCGATACGGTCCTGCTTACCTTTTTGGGCTCTTCCTCTTCGTCACCGAAAAGAGAATGGAGCACGTCCTCGTTATCTCCCTTTGGCGAAGCGTTTACATTTTCATTTTTTTCAGACATTTGTGACCTCGTAACATTTCATTTGCATAAAAGTCATCTATCAAAAACCGTCTTTTTGCAAAACAGTATATCGCGGAGGTGTCGGCAAATAAATGCCGACACCTCCGTGTTCATCTCTCAAAAGTCGGTAATACGATATGAGTTGATTTATCGATTTATGTATCAGATCAGAATTTTGCAGGCTTTGAGTTAAGATATTTCTTAACCATAAGCGCAACCTTAAATGTGATAGCGTGCTCGAACTCACGAAGATCGAGTCCTGTAAGCTTTCTTATCTTCTCAAGTCTGTACACGAGAGTGTTTCTGTGTACGAAAAGCTTTCTTGAGGTCTCGGACACGTTAAGATTGTTGTCAAAGAAGCTCTGAATGGTCATAAGAGTTTCTCTGTCGAGCGAATCGAGATTGCCCTTCTTGAAGACCTCCTGCAAGAACATCTCGCAAAGAGTTGTGGGAAGCTGATAGATAAGCCTTCCTATTCCGAGATTTTCATAGCTGAGGATATTCTTCTCTGTCTCAAAGACCTTTCCGACCTCAAGTGCGACCTGCGCCTCCTGATAAGCCTTGGCAAGATCCTTGATGTTATCGACAACGGTAGATATACCTATCGAGACCTTGGTGTAGAACTCTGTTGACAAGGTGTCGGCAATATTTACCGCTACCTTCTCGGCTTCCTTTATATCTGTTCCGCGAGCGACCTCTTTAACAAGAACGATATCCTGCTCATTTACGCTGATAACGTAATCCTTGGTCTTGTCGGGGAACATATTCTGAAGCATCTCAAAAGGCATTATCTCGGTCTTGTTCGAGAACTTGATAAGGAATACTATTCTCGACTCCTCATTGTTGAAATGAAGCTCCTTCGACTTTATGTATATATCACTCGGAAGAATGTTATCTAGAATAATATTTTTGATGAACGATCCCTTGTCATATTTTTCGTCGTAAAGGCTCTTTATATTACCGAGAGAAACAGCGAGAAGCTTTGTCATCTTCTCCGCCATCTTGTCCTCGCCCTCTACGAAGATTATATATTCGCTTTTAAGACCCGTACCCATATAACGATAGGTATAGCCGTCTATGGTAGCCACCTCGCTCGAAAAAGAAAGCTTTTCGCATACTCCCTGACGGATATCTCCCATCTTTCCGAGATCGGAGCAGGATATTACGACGCCGTTTTCGTCAATAACACCTATTATTCGGTCAAAAGCGTCCTTCATCTGATAGATTACACCTTGAAACAATCTGTTCGACATATTGATCTGCCTTTCATTTTGTTATTTTTATCTTTTATTGTGCATACTATCCTATATTCTAATATATTTTTTGTGATTTTTCAATAGGTTTTTTGATATTTTTTATAATTTTTTTATTTTTTTTTGCGCATTTTTATCAAAAGATAAATAAATTCTATCATTTT
>JAZNES010000082.1:0-6358 GCA_045588755.1 Eubacteriales bacterium
GCTTGAATTTGCTTCATTGTAACGCACTCTCCCTCACCCGACTCCGTCGGGAGCTCCCTCCCGGAGGGAGCCTAAAAATTACCTTTCCCTAAAATTTATTACACACCGATAAATCCCAATTTATTAACTTAAACGTAAGGAAAAAATTATGACACAGAAAACGCAGGTTGCCGTAATAGGCGCGGGACACGCAGGAATAGAAGCCGCACTCGCTTGCGCGAGAACGGGAATAGACACCGTCCTTTTCACTATGTCGCTCGATTCGATAGCAAATATGCCCTGCAACCCCTCGATTGGCGGCACGGGCAAGGGACATCTTGTATATGAGCTTGACGCGCTCGGCGGAGAGATGGGCAGAGTTGCCGATCTTGTGACAATGCAGTCGAGAACGCTCAATCTCGGCAAGGGTGCTGCCGTTCATTCAAAGAGAATTCAGGCCGACAGAAAAAAATATCATACCTTTATGAAGCACGTCCTTGAAACGACAGACAATCTGCGTCTTGTTCAGGCCGAGATAGTCGACATTGAAATAGAAAACGCCAAGGTAAAGGCAGTTATCACCTCGCTCTCGCAGAGATGGGAATGCGAATGTGCCATAATCTGCACAGGAACTTATCTTGAAAGCGCGATCTTTGTCGGCGATGCCGTTATTGAAAGCGGTCCCGACGGCTTTCTTGCCGCAAAGGGACTCTCGCACAGGCTTGCCGAAAAGGGTGTAAAGCTTATGCGCTTCAAAACGGGAACTCCCGCAAGAGTAAAGAGAGGAACGATAGATTTCTCATCTCTTGAAATACAAGAGGGTGAGAGCCCGATAACTCCCTATTCTGCAGATACCGACGACTCCTTCTTCGACGGACTCGATCAAACGCCCTGCCACATAGTTTACACCAACTCCGAAACACACAGAATAATAAAGGACAATATTCACCGCTCGGCGATGTATTCGGGAAATATTCACGGCACGGGCCCAAGATACTGCCCCTCAATTGAAGATAAGATCGTCCGTTTCGCCGATAAGGAAAGGCATCAGCTCTTTGTCGAGCCTTGCGGCCAAGATACCGAGGAAATGTATATTCAGGGCTTTTCGACCTCCCTTCCCGTCGACGTTCAGCACAAAATGCTCGCGTCGCTGTGCGGCTTTGAAAATGCCGAAATAATGCGCTATGCCTACGCTATAGAATACGATTGCGTCGATCCTACACAGCTTCTTCCCACCCTTGAATTCAAAGAAATATCGGGACTTTACGGCGCGGGACAGTTCAACGGAACGTCGGGCTACGAGGAGGCGGCGGCTCAGGGACTTGTCGCGGGACTTAACGCCTCTCTCAAGCTTCGCGGCAAGGAGCCTCTTGTGCTTGGACGCATGGAGAGCTATATCGGCACACTTATTGACGATCTAGTCACAAAGGGCACGAACGAGCCCTACAGAATGATGACCTCACGCTCGGAATACAGACTGCTTCTGCGTCAGGATAACGCCGACGAACGCCTTACAGAGAAGGGTTACGAGGCAGGACTCGTCAGACGTGAGAGATACGAGAGATTTCTCGAAAAGCGCGCTCTTATAGAAAACGAAGCAAAAAGACTTGAAACGACCTTCGTTTCTCCCGCTACGGCAAACGGTTTTCTTGAAAAAATGGGAGCAACTCCACTTTCAAGCGGAAGCTCACTCGCCGATCTTTTGCGCCGTCCGCAGATCTCCTACGCCGACCTTGCAAAAATAGACAAGGATCGCCCCGCACTTCCCCCTCGCGCCGCTATATCGGTAGAGGTCGGAATAAAATACGCGGGATACATCAAACGTCAGATCGCCGAGGTGGCGCGCCACGCAAGGCTTGAGGAAAAGCTCTTGCCCGAGGATATAGATTATAAAAAGGTTCGCGGACTTCGCCTTGAAGCCGCGCAGAAGCTCGAAAAGATACGCCCTGCCTCGATAGGTCAGGCTTCGAGAATAAGCGGAGTCAATCCCGCCGACATCTCGGTGCTTCTGATATATCTCGGAATGGAATGATAGGCTATATAAAGACTATTTGAAAGGAATCAATATGGAATACAAGGAATTTGAGGCTCTCTTTTGCCCCCTTGCAAAGATAAATAAAATAAAAGAGCTCGACAGCAAGGCTATATATAGACTATACAAGCTTGAAAAAGCGCTCTCCGAGGCCAATAAAGTGCATAATCTTACGGCTATAAAGGACACAAAGGGCGTTATCGTCAAGCATTTTATAGATTCGATAATGCTCGAGAATCATATTGCCCCCTCCGCGTCGATCATCGACGTGGGCTGTGGCGCGGGTTTTCCCTCCTTGCCGCTCGCTATATCAAGAGAGGATCTTGATATTACGGCAATAGACAGCACCGCAAAAAAAGTTGATTACGTCAACAGAACGGCGAAGCTTCTCTACCTTCAGAATCTCAGAGCAGCCTCCTGCCGCGCCGAAGAGCTTGCGTTTGAAGATGAATTCAGAGAAGCCTTTGATATAGCTACCGCGAGAGCCGTTGCCGCTTTGCCTGTGCTCGCCGAGCTTTGCCTGCCTTTCGTTAAGGTCGGGGGCTACTTTATAGCAATGAAGGCACAGAACGCCGACGCCGAGCTTGAGGCGGCAGTATCTGCAATAGAGAAATGCGGAGGTGCTATCGAGGAGAAGATAGACCGGGAGCTTTATTCACACCTCTCCTGCGAGGAATACGAAAAAAGAAGTCTGATAATAATAAAAAAAGTAAAAAATACGCCGCAGATCTATCCGAGAATATATTCCAAAATAATCAAAAAACCGCTTTAATAGCGGTTTTTTTGATGTCTGTATAACTCTCTTTCCACTTTTTGCGTCAAAAGCACAGAATAATCGCCCAAAGGCGAGCAAAAAATACCCTCCCCAAGCGACAGATTATTTTCCTTCCTTGTATTATAATGTTAGAGCATTAATGAAAAACAAAGGAAGGAAAGAAAAATGACAGAATTAAAATACTTCAGAAGAAACAAATTTGCGGACGACACGATGATAAGCTCTGCCGTTGTGCAGATAAAGCTTGAAAAGATAAGGCCGAACCGTTCTCAGCCAAGAGCCGAATTTGATAACAATTCGATAATAAGGCTTGCAGATTCTATGCGAAGATACGGAATACTTCAGCCCCTCACCGTAAGAGTGTCTTCCGACGACACCTCATACGATTATGAGCTGATCGCGGGGGAAAGGAGACTCAGAGCCGCAAGATTGCTCGGATATTATACCGTTCCTTGCGTAATAATAGAAGCAGATGAGAGGATGTCGGCAGAAATGGCAATTATTGAGAATCTTTTGCGCGAGGATCTCAATATGTTTGAGGAGGCGTATGCTTTCAGACAGCTTATAGACAATTATTGCCTCACTCAAGAGGAAGTCGCTCGAAAAATGTCGTTAAGTCAGTCAGCCGTTGCCAACAAAATACGGCTTTTGAGGCTCTCCTACGAGGAACAAAGAATGATACTTGAGGCAGATCTTACAGAGAGACACGCGCGTTCCTTGCTCAAAATCGACGATTTGGATCTAAGAAAAGAGGTAATAAGAGAAATAATCACCTCAAAAATGAATGTTGTGACCACCGAGCAATATATAGAAAACTTGCTTAACAAGGTCTCGAGCGAAGAAAAGAAGGCAAAAGCCCCGAAAGAAAAAAGTGCTCGGGATATGGTCAACAAATTCAAAAGCAACATCGATTCCTTCAAAAAGCTTGGAAAAGAAGCCTCAATCGACATTTCCGAGAAGGAAGACGAGATCGAAGTCTACATAAAGATAAAGACTGAGTAACGTTTCACGTGAAACCTTCCGTTTTGCTTCGCTTCCGCCCCTCGATGTTTCACGTGAAACATCGAGGGGCGCCTTTTGCCTTGCGTTTCACGTGAAACATCAAAAATTTCAAAAATATATCAATTTAAGCGCAAAATCACTTGATTTTTACATCAGTCTGTGATATAATTGGTTTTAATCAATATGAAACCAAAAGGAGAATAAAACATATGGGAAAAATAATCTCTTTTGCTAATCAGAAGGGCGGCGTAGGCAAGACTACATCTTGCGTAAACATCGCAGCTTCCTTGGGCGTTTTGGGTCACAAGGTCCTTCTTATAGATATGGACCCCCAAGGCAACGCCACGAGCGGCGTCGGAGTGAGCAAAAAGACTCTTAAGCACACATCGAAGGATCTTTTGACAGGAGCTGTAGCAACCAAAGACGCTATTTTAGGCACTCCCTACGAAAATCTCTACATAATTCCGACCAACACCACTCTTGCAGGCGCGGAATTTGAGCTTTATGACTTTGATGAGAGCGAATACAGGCTCAAAAAAGCTCTCGAATCAGTAAAGGACGAGTTCAACTACATACTCATAGACTGTCCCCCTTCACTTGGAATGCTCACTATAAACGCATTCACCGCAAGCGACGGCATAATCGTTCCTATGCAGTGCGAATTTTATGCTCTCGAGGGACTTTCGCAGCTTATGATAACAATAAACAGAATAAAGAGGCTCTACAACGCCGATCTTAACGTAAGCGGAATACTTATAACAATGTACAACGGCAGACTTCTTCTCTCAATGCAGGTGATGGCAGAGCTTGGCAAGCACTATGCGGACAAGCTTTTCGAAACCAAGATATCGAGAAACGTAAGACTTACCGAGGCTCCCGGCTTCGGAAAGCCCGTATATTACTACGAAAAGAGCTCCAAGGGCGCTAAGGAATATATCGAGGTCGCAAAGGAGCTTGCCGCAAGGATCTAAAGATCTTAGGCAGATCTCTCGAATTTTTCAGAAAAAGAACAAAAATCTTACAAATCAGGAGGCTTTATGGCTAACAAAAGGCTTACAGGACTTGGAAGAGGGCTCGGCGATCTTTTTGAGGATAACGCGCCCGAGGTCAAGACCAATCATTCAAAGGTCATAGTCCGCACCCCTGACGGCAATAAAGATATGAGATCAGGGCCGGACATCTTCGAAAAAGACAGAAAACCCAAGAACAGAAGTGTTCTTTCAAATTATAAGAAATAAGAGGTGAAAATAAATGGCTAGAAAAGACGGTGCGCTCGGACGAGGCTTTTACGAAATTTTTTCCGACAACAATCTCGACGCAAAGAAAGAGTGTGCTCAGCTCATAAGGATCGCGGATATCGAGCCGCGACACGATCAGCCGAGAAAGGACTTTGATCGCGAAGCACTCGAGGCTCTTGCCGATTCTATTGCGGCATACGGAGTTCTTCAGCCCATAATCGTAAGAGAAAACGCTACTACGGGCATAGGATACGAGATAATTGCCGGAGAAAGACGCTGGAGAGCCGCAAAAATGGCAGCTCTTACCGAAATTCCCGCGGTAGTATACGATGGCGACGAGCTCAAAGCGGCGCAGGTCGCCCTTATAGAAAACGTACAGAGAGAGGACCTTAATCCCGTTGAGGAGGCCTTTGGCTATCACGCGCTTATCGAAAACTTCCGACTTACACAGGAGCAGGTCGCCAAGCAGGTAGGAAAGAGCCGTTCGGCTATAACCAATATGCTCAGACTTCTCGAGCTTCCCGAAGAGGTGCTTGAGCTTCTCAAGAACGGAACTATCTCGGCAGGACACGCGAGAGCCCTTCTCGGACTTGACGACGAGGAAAGAATATTCCCGCTCGCAACGAGAATAATAGAAAAAGGAATGAGCGTACGCGAGGTAGAGACGGCAGTCAAGCGCATAAATCAGCTCAAGCAGGACGACTTTGAGGAAAGAGTTCATCCTCAGATAAAGTCTCATATGAAGGAGCTCGAGAGAAGAGCGATGTCTGCACTCGGCAGAAAGGTCAGAATATCGCGCTCGGCAAAGAAAAAGATAGTCGAGCTTACATATGACGACGATGCAGACCTTGAGGCGCTTCTCAAGGCTCTTTGCGGCAACGATATATTTGCCGAAAACTAAAAAAAACTGTTAACAATCTATGAACTAATTTTAATATATTAACGAAAGGCAAAAAAATGTTAGACATCAAATATATAAAGGAAAATCCAAACGAGGTAATAGAAAGACTTGCAAAGAAGGGAAAGGACGGCGCGGAGGAGATCGCGAGAATTCTCGAGCTTGATGCCGAGAGAAGAAGCCTTATCTCGAAGACCGAGGCTATAAAGGCTGAGCAGAACAGAACCAACAAGCTCATTCCTCAGTACAAGAAGGAGGGCAAGGATACTGCCGAGATATTCGCAAAGATGAAAGAAATGTCTGCCCAAACAAAGCAGATCGACGAGGAGCTCAAGGCGATAGAAGTTGAGTTCACCTCTCTTATGCTCGGACTCCCCAATCTTCCCGATAACGATCTTCTTGCAGGCGGCAAGGAGAACAACGAGCCCTTGCGT
>JAZNES010000083.1:0-2878 GCA_045588755.1 Eubacteriales bacterium
CAAGAGCGTTATAACCGAGGTGAATCCCGACGTAGTTTTGGTTCACGGAGATACCTCTACCACCTTCGTTACATCGCTTGCGTGCTTTTACTTGAGAGTTCCTGTCGGTCACGTTGAGGCGGGACTTCGAACCTACAATATCTACTCACCCTATCCTGAGGAATTCAATAGACAGGCGGTGGGCCTGATCTCCGACTTCAACTTCTCGCCGACCGAGCTTTCGAAAAACAATCTGCTGGGCGAGGGCAAAAATGCCGATAGCATTTACGTTACGGGTAACACCGCCATCGACGCGCTCAAAACTACGGTAAAGGAAGATTATGAGCACGAGGAGCTAACTTGGGCAAATGATTCCCGTCTTATCATAATTACGGCTCACAGACGTGAAAACCTTGGAGAGCCTATGCGCCAGATGTTCAGAGCGATCAAAAGAATTCTTGACGAATACGATGACGTTAAAGCCATATATCCGATACATAAAAATCCCGTTGTAAGACAGACGGCAGACGAGATATTCGGTGACAGCGAAAGAATTCATATCATAGAGCCCTTGCAGGTAATAGATTTCCATAACTTTTTGTCAAGAAGCTATATGATCTTGACCGACAGCGGAGGAGTTCAGGAGGAAGCCCCATCACTTGGCAAGCCTGTTCTGGTTATGCGTGATACTACCGAGCGCCCCGAAGGAATTGCGGCGGGAACTTTGAAGTTGGTGGGTACCGACGAGGAGACTATATACCGCAACTTCAAGATGCTTTTGGATAACGAAGAAGAATACAATAAGATGAGTATGGCTTCCAACCCCTACGGTGACGGCTTTGCCTGCAAGAGAATAGCCGACATTCTGGAGAAAAAAATATGAAGAAAATTTTATTCATAACAACGAGAAACGTCGTTACCACTTGCGGTGAGCTGCGACTTATAAAGAACCGTGCCGAAGCTCTTTTTGCCGAATACGGATATACCACCGACTATCTTGCCCTGGTTACAAAAAAGGATAAGTCCAAGTGTGAGCCGATGGGATTTGACAGCACTCTGACTTATTTTGAGTATAGCATAAAGAATCCCCTGACGTATTTTACTTCGCAGAAAAAGCTGCTCCAAGAGATAAAAACTAAGCTCGCAGATAACAAGTACGATCTTGTAATTATTTCGGGTTCTCTTGCCTTCAAATACGTCAAGGCGGTCAGAAAGATAGACGGCAGCATCAAAGTTTTTGCCGACGTACACGGTGCCGCAGAGGAATTGACCGAATTCAAGGGAAAGGGTTTTGTCAGAAAGGCGCGCTCTGTCGCATTCTATAAGCTCTTCAAGTATTATGAAAAGAAATATCTCCCCAAATTCGACGATTATTTCGTAGTGTCAAAGGGACTGAAGCAGTACCTTTCCGATCAGTACGGGGTGAGGGAAAATATTCATATCGTTCCTTGCGCCGTTCAGATGGCAGACTATACCTCTGAGGACTTAAAGCAATTCAGAAAGGACGCGAGAGAAAAATACCGAATATCTGACGACGAGATACTCTTCGTATATTCGGGCGGTGTTTCGCCGTGGCAGTGTATCGAGCAAACGGTTGAGATATTCAAGCAAATCAAGCTGAATGATACCGAAAACAAGTGCAAGCTGCTTATTTTGTCGGGCAATCTGGAATATATCCGCAAATTTGAGGATGAGCATATCATTATTGATTCCTTGCCTGCGCATCTTATCCCGTCAACCCTGCCTTGCGCAGACTTTGCGTTTATGCTCAGAGAAGACTACGTGACCAACAACGTCGCGTACCCCAATAAGTTCTTGGAATACACGTCGTCGGGACTTAAGATAATTGCCACCCCGTTCGTGTACGACGTGGCAGAGCAGATAAAAGAATACGATCTCGGATACATATTAAAAGACGTCTCGTTTGAAGAAGAGCTTGCGGATTATTGCCTCGGCAACCGTTTTGAATATGCGTCCGATCTTGAAAACAGAAAGAAACTTATACATGACGTCTCTTTCAAAAATAGACTTGGATTTTTGAAAAAAGATTGAGGTTGATTGATGAAAAAAATATATTTGACCGTTGATACGGAATGTCACGATATTGACAAAGCAAATCAATACATATACGGAAAAAAAGGGAATAAGGAATTCGGAATCGTTAAGATTTTGGATCTTGGCAAGAAGTACGATGTTCCCGTGAACTTTTTTCTTGACGTGGGCGAATGCCGAAAATACGGTAGAGAGTTTATTTCCGATATAGTTGACGTTATCCGCTCGTACGGTCAACCGATCTTTTTCCACCTCCACCCCGACTATATTTCGGGCGATCTCACACGCACCTATTTGTGGGAGTATTCGGAGGAGGAACAAAGAGATATTATTAAAAAAGCCTTGAGCGATTACGCATCCTTCGTTCAAGTTGGAGATAAACTGATATTCAGGGCAGGCAGATACGGTGTCGATTCGACAACTTACGATATTTTGTCCGAGCTTGACTGCGAGGTGCTCGATCTGTCCTACCTTTGCAACAACAATAAAATGTGCAAGCTGGATACAAATGAAGTGAATACCAAAAATGCCGCTATCAAGTATAAGGGCGTAACACTTCTTCCCAATACCCAATTCGTGGGCTTTGACCTTTTGGGGCGAAAGAAATGTATCGGTCTTGATTCGGCCGACGCTACCTACGGCGAGTTCAAAAAAATAATAAAGTCCTCAAAGCTTGATAATGTCGTTTTCACCATGCACTCATGGAACTTTATCAAAAAGTGGTTTTTCTTTAAAAACTACATCATGGGCGACAGAGCAATGGAGAGAAAATTCAAAAAAAGCGTTATCTACGCCAGAAAACACGGATACGAGTTTGCAGATCTGAGAGAATATGAATTCAAGGAAG
>JAZNES010000084.1:0-3486 GCA_045588755.1 Eubacteriales bacterium
ATACCATTAATGAAAGCAACGAGCTTCTTGCTCTCCTCGTGAGCCTGCATGATTGCATCAAACATAACCTCATCGCAAACCTCGTTAGCTCCTGCCTCGATCATAACGACCTTTTCCATAGAAGCCGCAACGGTAAGCTGAAGATCGCTCTTCTTCTGCTCAGCTTCGGTGGGGTTTACTACGAGCTTGCCGTCAACAAGACCCATAAATACTCCGCCGATAGGTCCGTTCCACGGAATATCGGATATAGCGAGAGCTGTAGAAGCACCGATCATAGCGGTTATCTCAGGCGAGCAGTCGGGGTCTACCGACATAACAGTGAGAGTAAGAGCTACGTCGTTACGAAGATCCTTAGGGAAAAGGGGACGGATAGGTCTGTCTATTACACGCGAGGTAAGGATAGCCTTTTCGGAGGGCTTTCCTTCACGCTTGAGGTAACCGCCGGGGATTTTTCCCGCAGCGTACATTCTCTCGTCATAGTCAACAGAGAGGGGAAGGAAGTCGATACCGTCACGGGGCTTTGCCGATGCCGTAGCACAGCAGAGAATAGCGGTGTCCGTAACGAACGAGCACCGAGCCGTTTGCAAGACCTGCAACCTTACCCGATTCGATAACGAGAGGGCGGCCTGCAAAGGTGTAGTTAAACACCTTGTAGTTTTTGAAATTCATTGTTTCACTTTTGGTGATTGACATTTGTGTTTCCTCCATTTTTTTGTTTTTTATTTTGACTCACGGAGGTTTAGCACTTAATTACGTGTCCCGATCATAGTTGCGGGGCATATAATTAACTGCTAATCCCATCGTGAGTTGTTTGTAATAAAGAATTATGGAGTGAGGAGCAAGTGTAAACTCAACTCTTCACTCCAAATCGGTATCAGAAATTACTTTCTGATGTTCAGCTTCGCGATTATCGCACGGTAACGCTCGATATCTGTCTTCTGAAGGTAGTTAAGAAGATTTCTTCTGTGACCTACCATCTTGAGAAGACCGCGACGGCTGTGGTGGTCCTTGTGATTAGCCTTGAGGTGCTCGTTAAGAGAGTTGATTCTGTGAGTAAGAATCGCGATCTGTACCTCGGGCGAACCTGTGTCCCCCTCATGAGTAGCGTACTGCTCAATGATTGCCTGCTTTTCGTTCTTAAGCATAGTTTTTTCACCTTTCTGCAATTTATTTATCGAGAACTCAGAGAACGGCGGGTGAAATGCTGTTCTGTTTACAGCCATATATCCGAAAACCGAGTCAACGATACGCAACCGATATTATATCACATGTAACTTTATTTGTAAATAGTTTTTTTGATTTTTTACAAAAAATATTATATATCCAAGGATTCTGTGCCCCTGCTTTTTCTGAAAAGCGATAAAATTCCCGAAAGCGTGATCATAATTCCGAAGATCTTTCTCAAAATATCCTCGTTTATCATTTTTGATATTACCGAGCCTGCGACAGCTCCTATGACGCCGACACCTATCATAACGAGTATGGCGTCAGAGTATATTTTTCTGCGAAAAAGGTGTATGCTCAAAGATGCAGAGGAGGAAAAAAGGAAGAAAAGCAGATTAAAGCCCTGCGCCATAAGCTGAGGAGTGTCTGTTAAAAGAGCCAGATAGATAACGAAAAGCCCGCCTCCACCTACCCCAAGTCCCGTAAGAAGAGCGATAATAAAGGCAGACATAAAGGTTATGGTCATCATAATTCTTTTTCTCCGAATCTACTTTAATACGAGCATAATTCCCGAAAATATCATTATTGCGGAAAATATCTTTTTGAGTACATTTTCGTTTATCCGTCCAAGCAGGAGACCGCCTGCTATTCCACCGACCGCGGCGGGTATAAGGTACGGGAAAAATCCGTCAAGGTTTATCGTGCCTCTAAGGGCGTATATTATAGTCGAAACTATCGACAGGGGAAACATAACGCAAAGTGCATTCGCAAATATATCACGTGGATGAGGCGATTGTGATCTTAGTGCTTTGGAAAGAACGAAAACGATAATTATGCCGCCACCCGCGCCGAGAAGTCCGTTTGCAAATCCTGCGAGAAATCCTCCGAGCGAAATTAAGGAGATGTTTTTTGCGGTCTTGTTCATTTTTTATGGTTCTACCTCTCTTTTTTTGCTAAATTATTCAAAAAAATTCTTGAAACTCCAAGCAATTTATGTTATACTTAAATAGTATTGTGAGTTAGTGTTTCCGAATTGCATCAAAACAATTCTAAAACATCAGACGATTTAGTGTCGGAGGTTGAAATGGCAAGAAAAAAGTATCCTGAAAAAGAGAACGAAAACCGTGCGGAAAAAGACAATAAAAAGAGATCGAAAAATGTCAAGCAGGTAGTTTTGCAGGAGGAAAAGCCCACTCGTCAGAAGGAGGACAAGCCTCTTCGCGAAAAAGAGGAAAAGCCTTTTGTAAAAAACAGCTTTTTGAACGTCATAGCCCCATATTTTTTGATGATATTCGGGCTCGTTATGATCCTGTTCTTCGTCTTGAGCAAGTCGTCGGGCGTTATCGGATATGCCGTCCAGAAGCTCTTGTGCGGGCTTATAGGACCTGCGGCGTATCTTCTTCCCGCGGTCATATTCTACATAGGATTAAAGTGGTGTCTGTTCAATATCAGATGGTCGCCTCTGAAAAAAAATAAAGATGCGACGATCGAGGATTTCCTTAGCGAGAAGAGAAGGCTTTCGACCCAGATCATAACGGGATTTTTGCTTGTATTGTTCGTTTCTGTAATGGTAGCGGTGATCTCCGACAGATATGCCGGCTTCAGTATAGCAAATATGTGGAAAAATTATATGGGTGGCGGCGTTATCGGAGGCTCTTTCGGTCTTCTTATGCTTCTTTGCTTCGAAAAGACCGTCTCGATAGTCATCATCTCGCTTTTGTCGGCAATAACCTTCGTTTTTATGATAGGTCTTACTCCCGATTATATAGTTTCAAAAATTCAGGAGAACCGCCGTCTTGCAAAGGAGCGTCGCGCTCAAGAGGCAGAGGAAGGGGCTAAAAGAGCCGCCGAAGAAGAGGCAGAACAGAGAAAGCATAAAAACAGAATGGCTGTCGAGTCTGCGTCAAAGGAAGAGCCCGAGGAAGAGGCGATCGCGGAGGACGACCATGCCGTCATCTCGTCCGAGCCCGAGCTCAAGCCGCTCGATCTCGGAGGAGTTTACGCTTCTGCTGCTCAGCCCGATACCGATATATATATAGGAACAGACGGAAATATAGTGCGCCTTGACGGCAAACCCACAGAGGAAGAGAAAGTAGGCTCTGATTTTGGCGGAGATCCTGCATTTGATGCCTCCGAATACGCAGGAATACAGAGCGTTATTGAAAAAATGGGCAGTACAAAGCCGTCGGAACGTGTTGATTTCGATTCCGACAGTGAATCCGAGATCTTTGACGACGAGATAGAGGAGCTTCGTAAGGACGGCTCGGCAAGTAAGAAGAAAAAGGGCGATCCCGAAACGATAGAAGTCGGAGGCCAAGCGGT
>JAZNES010000085.1:0-2140 GCA_045588755.1 Eubacteriales bacterium
GGCGTAATCACTCACGGGAAGTAGATGAAGGTGCGTGACGCCGAGCTCTCTGAGATAGTCGATACCCACCGATTTTCCGTATTCGTTGACAAGGTCTCGCTCGGTAAAGGCAAGATATTTTCCTTTATACTTTGATGCGGCTATCTTATTTGAAAAATCTCTGACGTGGACCTCCCAGACTATAGCCTCGGAATAATTATTTATATTTGCAATAGGTCTGTCCTCTGAAAAACCTTCGGGATCGGTAAGAGAAAGATCGACGACCATTCCTCTTGCGCCGTTTATACCCGTAGCCCTTGCGTAAGGATCGACTGCCTCCTGTTCGCCCGAAGAGGTAATGACGGTATAGGTGTAATACGTGCGGTGAGAGCATTTTTCAAGGTGCGACCAGACGCCCTTGTCCTGTCTTTCCATGGCTACCTTTTTATAGGGATAGCAAGCGTTTCCCGCTTCAAAGAGATTGAGAGTGAGTGCTTCTGCCGTGGGTGCCCACACCTTAAAAAGAACGCCGTCTTTTCTTGGCACAGCACCGAGATCATCTGCGTCATAGTGATACTCTTTCGCAAATTTTTCACTGTCAAACATTACGTCCACCCCTTTCTCTATCCTATAAAATCTTATGATGTATTATAACACAAAGCAAACTTTATTTCAAGATTTTTTATTCGGTTCAAATACAAATAATAACACCAATAGCAAATTTTTTATATTTTTGTGCGAATTTTTTATTGACAAAAATCCTTAGATGTGCCATAATGACACTGTAAATACATATAAAGTATGTAAATTCTTAAATTAAGGATGGACGTAAAAAAATGAAAAGAATGAAGTATTGCGTCGGCGGAGAATGGAAGGATTCAAAGGCCGACAGATGGATGGAAGTTACCGACTCCTCAACAGGTGAGGTAATTGCTGAGGTTCCCTGCTGTACCGCAGACGAGGTAGAGGAAGCTATCGCCAGCGCGCAGGCAGCATTCCCCGAGTGGTCTATGACCTCTATAAGCAAGCGTACCCAGATGATGTTCAAGTGGAGAAACGTACTCACCGAGCACCTCGAAGAGCTTACATACCTTTGCTCCAAGGAGCTTGGCAAGAGTCTCTCAGAGGCAAGAGGCGACGTTCTCAAGGCTATCGAGCCTACCGAATTCGCTTGCTCTACTCCCTTCGTAAGCCAGGGCTCTGCTTCCTTGCAGGTAACTACAGGCTTTGATACCGCTACATACCGCGTCCCGCTTGGCGTTATCGCAGGCATCGTTCCCTTCAACTTCCCCGCTATGATCCCGTGGGGTTGGATGGTTCCCCTTGCTATCGCTACAGGTAACACCGTCGTTTTGAAGGCTGCTTCGCAGACACCCCTTACCTCTATGCGTATACTTGAGCTCTTCTACGAGGAAGCAGGATTCCCCAAGGGTGTAGTAAACCTTGTTACTTGCTCGCGTCAGGAGGCTGAGATATTCCTCACCGACGAGCGCATCAAGGCTGTTACATTCGTTGGTACTACCGACGTCGGTAAGCATATATATTCCGTTGCAGCAGCTCACGGCAAGAGAGTTCAGGCTCAGTGCGAAGCAAAGAACCACGCTCTCGTTCTCGAGGACTGCGATCTTGAAAGCTCTGTAAACGCTATAATCAACTCTACCTACGGTTGCGCAGGTATGCGTTGTATGGCTCTCCCCGTAATAGTTGTTCAGGAATCTATCGCAGACCGCTTCGTTGCTATGCTCAAGGAGAAGGCAATGGCTCTCAAGGTAGGCTGCTCGTACGATCCCGCAACTCAGCTTGGTCCCGTTGTTTCTGCCAGCCACAAGAAGTCTGTATGCAACTGGATCCAGAAGGGTATCGACGAGGGTGCTACTCTCGTACTCGACGGCCGTGATATAGTTGTTCCCGGTTATGAGAACGGTTACTTCGTCGGTCCTACCATTCTCGATAACGTAACGCCCGATATGTCTATCGGTGACTGCGAGATCTTTGGTCCTGTAACCGTTATCAAGCGCGTAAAGACCTTTGAGGAAGGACTTGCTATCATGAACGCTAACCGTTTCGCTAACGGCTCGGTAATCTTCACTCAGAACGGCTACTATGCACGTCAGTTCGAGCTTCTCACCGACGGCGGTATGGTTGGTATCAACGTTGGTAT
>JAZNES010000086.1:0-5009 GCA_045588755.1 Eubacteriales bacterium
CAGCAGAGATCGCAGATATTTATAGAAGATTTCGGCAGATAAGACGAAACGTCGCGTATCATCTCAAGAAAACGGTTTATCTGCTTGAATTTAGAGCGTTTTTTATCGTAAACTCTGCCGTTTTCGTCAGAAACGCCGAGAAACTTCAGAAAAGGCTCGCTGCCGTCAAGGATGCGTTCCTTTTGTCTGTCGTTTCCAACAACCGCTACACTTTCAAAATCTGATCTCTCTATATTTCTGAAAAGCTTTTCTCCGCCAATGAGAGCTTCTTTTCCCGATCTTGAACGTTTATATTCGCAATCTCCCGCGGTGGTGATAAGATTTACTTGCGCAAACCCCGAAACTATCGTTTCTACCGTGGAAAGAAGATCGCCGTCGATCGAGAGATTTTTGTGTATTGCTTTGTTGTCTTTTCTGAAGTACTCGCATTGAAGCTTTTCCTCTTTACCTATCATCTTGAGAGTGGCGTTGGCGCGCAGTATAAAGGGATCGTCGGATTTTGAGAAAACGACCTTTTTGAGCTTCTTCTGCTCAGCGGCGCACAGGATAAGCATAGCAAGCGCCTCTTTTTTAGTTGCTTCTTCAAATTTTTTCATATATAACTCCGTAGCTTTCAGAGCGGTTATTTATCTGAGTTGTTTTTCTTAGGGGCACTTTTTTTGAACGAAAATTTACTCTCGGTCTTATTGAGAAGGCGGGATATATTCTCTCTATGCTTGAAAACGACTATTACCGCAATTATAAACGCGAAGATGGCATATGGTGAGGCGGAGACATCAAATATGACCATATGAGCGCCGTTGAGTACGATAGGGTAGAGCATAGCGCACATTACCGAGGCAAGAGATATGTATCTCCATATAGCGACGATGGTAACGTAGATAACGAAGATTATAAGGAAGACGAGCGGATCGCACATAAGCATGGTAGCCGCGGTAGTTACTACTCCTTTGCCACCCTTGAATCCGAAGAATATCGGATACATATGACCTAATATGCAAAATATTCCCGCAATATAAGCACCCGACTGACCGAGCGCAAAATATCCTACAAGACAGCCAAGAATAGCTTTGAGTGCGTCTCCGACAAAGGTAAGGACCGCGGCGCGAGTGCCGTAGGTACGCATCATATTCGTCATTCCCGCATTTCCGCTTCCTTGCGAACGTATATCCTCAGAATAGTCCTTGTGGGATATTATTATAGCAAAATTCAAGCTGCCCAAAAGGTAGGGAATTATCATACAGATACTGAATCCGAGAATGTAGAAAAGAGCTTGGCTTTTTTCGTAAAGCCAGCCGTGTAAAAATCCTAATCCGAAAAGGGTATCAAAAAAGGTGTTAAGGTTCATAATTGCCTCCGCAATTCTTCATTTAATAAATTCAAATTTCATTATACCATATTTTTTAGATATAATCAAGGTTTTTGCGTATTTTTGAAAGGCACCTCCGACGGAGGTGCCTTTTCCTTAAAGTGTTAGAGATGAATATTCGATCCCGTTGTCCTCGCAAAGACGTTTTTCTCTGTCGTGGCAGGTGAATATGATACACTGGCCGCCCTCGTCGCAATATTCCTTCAATACTCTCATAAGACTTACCGTTCTTGTATCGTCTATCATCGCGAAGGTCTCGTCCATAAATACGGGAGCAAGCTCGGGGCAGGGTATGAGCTTAAGAAGAGAAAGGCGGAGCGCGATATATGCGGCGTCCTTCGTTCCCGTACTGAACATATCTATATGATGTGAAAATCCGTTGTCTGACATAGAGAGCTCAAGGTCCTCCGACATTCCGAGAGAGGAGTATTTATCAGAGGTAATAAGAGAGAGGTAGTCGCTTGCGTACCCGCGAAGCCTTGGAGTTACGGTGTTTTTCATATTTGCCATAGCCGTGTTTATCGCATCTATTGCGAGCGTTACGGCATCGTAATCGCCCTTTTGGATATTCAATTCCTTCTCGGTATGCTCTAACATCTCGAAGATCTCAAAGGGGTCCTTGGTGCCGTATTTCTTTTCGAGCATAGAGCGCTCCTTGAGCGCTTTTTTACTTGCCAGAGAATGAAGCTGTATATCGTAAAAGTTCTTTTTTCTTTGAGCCTCGGCAAATTCCTCCTCGCTCATTGAAAGTATATCCTTTGAGATATGCCCGCGTATCTGATGCTCGTTGTATTCCTTGAGATCCTTCGAGAGCTGAGCTATCTTATCCTCGCACAGAGCTATCTTGCTTCCCAGCGACGACATCTCGTCAAGGTAACGCGATACGCGCTCCGACAGAGAGCAAAGCTCGTTTTCAAGGTCATCTGCCGACAGATCGTCACAGTCAATATAGCGTGCCGATACAGTCTTGGCGCGGCTTACCGATATGGCGAGCATTTTTTCCTTTATCGCTATCTCGGCTTTGAGCTTTTCAAAAGAGGCTGACAGCTCGCTATGCTTTTGGAGAATAGCCGAGTATCTTTCTATAAGCTCGTCTACCGAGTCCTTATCGCAACCGAGTCTTGAGTATATCTCCTTTACGGCTTTTGCCGACCTTGAAGTGAATTTAATGCAAAATGAAAGTACCGTTATGAGTATGAATACTATGGTAGGGATAATGGCTATAGGCCATACGAGCGTCCACACAAGAGCACTTATTGCCGCAATTGCCGTAGATATTACCGAAAGCGTGACGAAGAGCCTTGAGGTCGCCTTATGCTCTTTGAATTTATTTTGAATAGCCTCTTTGCCGCCAAGCTCGGTAAGAACGCCTGCCTTTTGAAGCTCCTCGCTCTCGTCTGCCGTCAAGGTCTGGGCATCTTCAAGCGCTTTCTTTGCCGAGGCAAGCTCCTCTTTTGCGAGTGATATTTCAAGGCGGGTGGTGTTGAGGGCACTCAAAAAGCTTTGGTCGGGTATAAATCCGTCCTTTTCTATTCCAAGGACAAGCTCTTCTTCTTGCTTGCGAAGCTTTTCTGACTCATCCTCATACTCGTGAAGCTTGTCGAAAAGCTTAAGTACAGTAAGAAGATTTATCTTGTCGCAGAGCTCGTCCGATACCTTTTTGTGCTTGGATATCTCTGCCATTTTTTCTTCGGTATCAAAAAGCTGCTTTTCGAGCTTTTCTATCTCGCAAAGATCGTCAAGGGCGCGTCTGTACTGCTGTTCAAGCTGATACTTTCTGTTTTCAAGCTCGTAGATAGAGCCCCCCTTGCCGTTTTTATGCAGATATTTTACTCTCGCTTTTTCAAGGGCGCGTACAGCCTTTTGGGCGTCAAGAGTTTCATCGGCGCTCGATACGAGATTCTGAAGGGAAGCGGTTATCTCCTCTCCTTTCACAGCGGCACAGCCGAGCTGTGATATTCCACAGGTAGCCTCAAACATATCGTACGTAATGCCAAGGAAAAATTCTCCCGCGGACGAGCCGTCGGCTATAGGCAGACCGCTTTCGCAATCTGTTATCTGGTACTTAGTGACGGGTGCTTTTGATATCGCTCCGGTCTTAATACTCTTTCTGTCTATTCTGTATAGCTTGCCCTCGTGAATAACAGTCATGCTTCCGCCGGCACTTTCACTCTCCCAATTGAGCGCTCGGTCTGTCGCCGAAACGGTCTCTGCTCTCGATCTTTTCGGAAGACCGTAAAGCATATATTTTATAAATGATAAGAGAGTGCTTTTTCCGCTTTCGTTATCACCTTGTATTATAGTTATCGCTTGGTCAAAATTAAAGGTCTTATCCCGAAGCTTTCCAAATTCGTTTATTGTAAGTTCTACTATCTTCAAGGTTCGTTCTCCTTATTTATCATCAAGCGATAAAAGCTCGGTGAGATTTTTTCCGTCTATCGCGCAAAGAGCTATTCTGAATGCCTCTGCCGCCTTTTTTCTGACGAGGGGATCGTCGCTCTCCATCTTTGGCAGAAGTGTTCTGTATATCTCTCCTCGCAGGGTTATATCCTTCAAAAGCGAGTTTTTGTCGGGGATCGGCGTTGTGTCGTCCTTTATCTTAAGAAGACGAAGAGAAGTTTTAAGCGAGGAAAGCTTGTCTTCGTTTATTCGGCAATCAATACTGATCGCACCCCTGAGTATAAGACATAAGGAGGTTTCGTCCCCATAGCCGCTCTCCTTTATAAATGAGAGTATTGCTTCTTCGATCTGCGCCTCACTTTCAGTACCGCTTACGTCAAGGCTCTCCTCTATAAAGGAATGCTCCGAAAATATTATCTTCTCGGCAGAGCAGATCCCATTTTCGATAGTTACGGCAAGAGCACCTCCGTGACCAAGCTCGTCAAAGCTTCGACCCATAGGTATGCCCGAATATCTTATTACAGCGCGGGTGCTGGGGAGTTCGATGTCGTTGTGTATATGACCGAGCGCGGCATATACGAAGCCGCAGTCGTCTATCTCTTTCGGGAGTATTGGAGAAAATCTTGAATTCGGGTCGTTTATCTCCGCATGAGCGCAAAGCACAAGAGCGTTATCGGTGCTCGGAGGGGTGAAATCGGCGAGGGGACTTTTTTCCATTCTGTTGGTAAAAAAGGCGTATCCGCAAACGCTTACTCCAAGCTCGTCAAAATCAAAGACCTGCATCTCCTCGGAGGAAAATACGTAAACGTTTTTGGGCAGTCCTTCGGAATTATAAAGCGATACGGAAGGGTAGGGGTCGTGATTTCCCGGCGAGATGACAACAGGACAGCCAAGCTCGGCAAATTTTTTGCATACTACCTCGCGGGTACGTGAGGTTATGTATTTTCCGTCGAAAAGATCGCCTGAGATAAGGACCATGTCAAAGGAGTTGTCCTTTGCATAATCTATAATTTTTTCGAAAATTCGTCGCTGTTCTTCTCTTGCATTTTCCGACTTTGCAAGACTCAGCCCCGCAAATGCGCTGTCAAGATGTATGTCACCCGTGTGTAAGATCTTTACCATAATGCCCTCCGATATATAAATACAACTACATTATATCACATCGGGATACATTCTTCAATATACTGTAAAGAAAATATTTGATATCTTCTGTTGACAAATTGGTATTTATAGGTGTGTT
>JAZNES010000087.1:0-3108 GCA_045588755.1 Eubacteriales bacterium
GCTTCTTAAGACGATAGATGACTCGGTTGAATTCACTGCTAATGTAACAATTCCCGTATCTACTCAGCCCTTTACCTCATATTGAACGAATAAGGTAAACTGATAGTTATTAACTAATGAAAGGAGGACGGTAAATGTCTAAAGATAAGAAAATTTTATACCTAACATCCTTTATAACCTTTGCCGTTCTCCTTGTCACTCTCTTTGTGGATTTAGGAAGCAGCAAAATAGTTACGGCTTGCTTGCTGCTTCCCGTAACCCCGATAGTTTGCCTACTTATCAGAAAAAGAGGCATACTTTCAATAAATAAAAGAGAGGTTATTTTGCTTAACACGGTCATAGCATCTCTCTACGTAATACTACTTCATATGTCGGGCCTTTATTATGGCTATTACATCAATCCCTATTTTGTAAATGCCAAAACTGTCTGGACCGTGGTTCTGCCGACGGTTTCCATAATAATTACGTCCGAGATAGTAAGACGCGTATTTTTAGCGCAGAAAAACAGGCTCGTAAGCGTGCTTACATTTTTGAGCTGTGTTATTATCGAGGTGCTCACGTATTCAAGTCTTGTGGGTATCAAAAATTTCAACATGTTTATGAACCTTGTTGGAATGACGCTTTTCCCCGCGCTCTGCGCAAATTTCTATTATCATTACGTATCAAAAAACTTTGGGGCGTTTCCCAATATAGCATTCCGTATTATTACGACCTGCTATATCTACTTTTTTCCCAATGTCAGCGCAATGTCCGATGCATTATCTTCGTGCATCAAAATAGTATTCCCGATTATAATGCTCGCGTTTACCGCAGCACTGTATACAAAGGGAAAGAAGAACGCAAAAGAAAAAAAAGGAAGCAAGCTGTCGGCGGTATTTACTGCTATTACCGTCGTAATGATCGTCTCCGTCGCCATGCTCATATCCTGCCAGTTCCGCTTCGGCGCGTTAGTAATTGCTACCGAAAGTATGACGGGCGAGATAAACAAGGGCGATATGATCATCTACGAGCAATATGATGATCAGTTGATCGAGGAAGGACAGGTAATTGTCTTTTCCCAAGATCAATCAAAAATTATACACAGAGTAATTAAAATCGAAAACATTGAAGGCGAGAGAAGGTATTACACCAAGGGTGATGCCAATGAAACTCCCGACTCCGGATATAGAACCGAGGCTGACATAGTCGGGTTGACCGACGTCAAAATTCCGTATATCGGTTATCCGACTCTGTGGCTTAGAGAAATTATTTCAAACTAATTAAGAAAGGAGGATACAATAAAATGTCGGAAAAGGAAAAGAAAAAACGTGCAAAATACCAAAAAAACAGGTCGCTCCTGATAATTGCGCAATCGGTTATTGCTGCTATGCTCACACTTTCGTTGCTTGTATCGTTGTTTGTTTCTTATCAGCTTGATAAGACTCAGTATATCAACTACCGTGAAAGCGGCAATATAGACTATGACGTATATTTGAAGGAAAACGACTACTTTGAGGAAGATCGTCTTGAACAGGGTCAGTCCTACGTTGCATCCCTTATTGACCAAGTCATTGCAAATATGAGCTATGAGATAGATATGGATGCCGACGATGTAAACTACCGCTATTCTTATAAGGTAACGTCAAGGCTCGAGATCATAGACAATAAGTCGAACAGAGCTATACTCAACGATGAAAAGGTGCTCAAAGACGTTCAGAACAAGGCGCAGAAGAGTGAAACCCGTCTTATTATAAGCGAAAACGTAGTTATCAATTACGACGAATATAACGACGTGGCTAACCGATTCCTGGCGCAGTATGATCTGCCAAGCACTACCAGTAATATCGTGGTTACACTTGAGGTCGACGTTCTCAGCGATTCATCTGCCTTCGCAAGTAACAGCGCGGAAAGTTACCGACCCGAGTTACGTATACCTCTTACTACTAAAACGGTCAATATCGAAATGACCTCCAACGTTCCGGGTGCAGAGACCAAGACCATTGCCTCAGCAGGCGGATCTGGAAGCGAGATATTCAAGGCTGCGTCCATCGTTCTTGGAATTATAGATGCTATCGTTATACTTATAATGATTGCGTTTATCCTTCTTACAAGAACCGAGGATATAACCTACACCGCGCGTGTCAAGAAGATAGTCAACCAGTACAAGTCTTACATCCAGAAGATCAAGAACGTGTTTGATACCTACGGATACCAGATAATTCAGGTCGAGACCTTCGACGAGCTGCTTGAAATACGCGATACTATCCAGTCTCCTATTCTTATGCATGAGAATGAGGATAAGACCTGCGCTAAGTTCATTATTCCCACAGATAACAAGCTTCTTTATTTCTATGAGATAAAGATAGAAGGTTATACCGATCCTGAGCCCGAGAAGCGTCCCGAGCCCCAGCCCACAACCATCGTCAAACCCAACATCACCAACGTGGTTCGCCCCGTGGTAAAGGTTGTTGTCAATCCTAAGCTGACCGAAACCGTGGTAGTTCCCGAGGTTAGGGAGTCCGAGGCTGAAATTGAAACTTTTATTGAAGAACCCGAGGTTGAAATCGAGGCTGCCGAGGAGATTCCCGAGGTTGAGGTAATAACCGAGGAAATCGCAGAAGAGCCTGTAGAAGAATCCGTTGAGGAGACCGATGCAGAGGAAGAGCCTGTAGAAGAATCCGTTGAGGAGACCGATGCAGAGGAAGAGCCTGCTGAGAATATTGAGGATCTTCAGGATATTCTTGATACTATTCCCTCGGTTGAAGAAATAGCTGCCGAGCAGCTTGTAGTTGAGGCTCCCGGTGTTGATGCTATCGACGTCGTATGGCAGGAAAGAAAAGATAAAAGATACCGTTACGATCCTGACGGAAACGTAGTTGAAGAAGGAGACGTTGTTCTCGTTCCCACAAGAGACGTTCATAGCGACAGAGAAGTTGTCAGAGAGGCAGAGGTAGCAAGAGGAAACTACAAAATAGATCCCGAAGAGCTGTCTTCTCCCCTCAAAAAGATTATCGGTGTTGTCAGACGCAAGGCTGAAAAGGCTTTTGTTGCAATGATAACTCCCGATGAAAAGGATTTTGAAGAAAATACCGATAGTTCTGAGAACTAATTAAATTGCACGGAAAGGAG
>JAZNES010000088.1:0-3234 GCA_045588755.1 Eubacteriales bacterium
CCAAGTATCCTGAAGCACCATTCCAAGCATATCGCGAAGCTCGGTCCTATCGATATCTTTTACGTTAATGCCGTCGATCTTTATAGCACCCTTGTTTACATCATAGAAACGCATTATCAGATTGATAAGAGTCGTTTTTCCACAGCCCGTAGGACCAACTATCGCTATTCTTTGACCGGGAAGAGCAGTAAAGCTGAAATCCTCGATAAGCTTTGTGTCGGGCGAATACGAGAAAGATATATTTTCAAATTCTACCTTTCCAAGCCTATTTGCAATGTTTTGAGGCTCTGTGGGGTTCTCTACTTTTGTCGGATCGTCAATTATCTCAAAAACTCTGTCAGCGCAGGCAAGAGCATTCTGAAGCTCGGTCACAACGCCCGATATTTCATTGAAGGGCTTGGTATACTGATTAGCATATGAGAGAAAGCTTGAAAGCTGACCGACTGTTATATTTATGCCACCCGAGAAAAAGGAGAGTGCCCCGATAAGTGTAACTACCGCATAGATAACGCTGTTTACGAATCTCGTGCAGGGGTTTGTAAGCGAAGAGAAGAATATAGCGCGTAAGGATGCCTTTGAAAGACGATCGTTTATCTCATTGAATTTAGATACCGTATTGGCTTCCTCAGAAAAGGCAACGACCGTTTTGTGCTGTGTGACGGCTTCGTCAATGAGCGAGGTCTGCTCTCCGCGAATGCCCGATTGAAGCTTGAACATAGAGAAGGTGTTCTTCGCAATATATGCTGCAACAAAAAGGGAAATAGGAGTAAGAATAACTACTACTAACGCGATCTTATAGCTGATTGAGAGCATAAATATAAGAGTTCCGACGATGGTGAAAATTCCGTTAAAGAATTGGGTAAGTCCCATAAGCAGCCCGTCAGAGAATTGATCTGTGTCGGTTATCAGTCGGCTGACGACGTCCCCGCCCTTGTGTGAATCAATATAGGAAACGGGGAAGCTCTGGATCTTCACAAATGCCTCGTGCCTCAGCTTTTTGACTATCTCGTAGGTCATCTTGTTGTTTATTATGTTTATAAGCCACTGCAAAAGCGAGGTGACCAAAATAGCAATAAGGATCTTCAAAAGGATAGCAGCTATCTTTTCGTGGAATACCATTCCTTCTCCAAGTGCGAAATCGATAGCATTTCCGACGAGTATCGGAATATAAAGGGTAAGCGCTACCGAGGCTGCGGTAAAGAGAAGGGACACGGCAAGGAGTATTCTGAATCGGCTCAAATATTTTAGTATACGTCCGAATGTTCTAAGTCTTGATGACAATGCGCTTTTCTGTTTGGAGATCATTTGCCGTCACCTCCAAACTGAGCGTTATATATATCCTTGTATACCTCACAGGATCCAAGAAGCTCGTCATGCTTTCCCATTCCCACGACCTGACCGTCGTCAAGAACGATTATAAGGTCTGCAGATATAACTGATGAGGCTCTTTGTGAAACTATAAATGTAGTGGGCTTCCAGAAAAGAGATGCGATAGCCTTTCGAAGCGAGGTCTCCGTGGCATAATCGAGGGCAGACGATGAATCGTCGAGAATAAGGAATTCGGGCTTTCTGACAAGCGCTCTCGCGATAGTAAGACGCTGCTTCTGACCGCCCGAGAAATTCGCGCCGTTTGCGAGGACTTCATGTTCAAGTGTATCTTCCTTTTTTGATACGAAATCGTATGCTTGCGCTGCAATTAGCGCCTCGGTCAGCTCGTCGTCACTCGAAGCGTCGTTACCGAAGGTGAGATTTGAGCGTATAGTTCCCGAAAAGAGCTCGGGCTTCTGTGGGACGACTCCAAAAAGTCTTTTTAGCTCGTCAGAGCTCCAGCAGGCTGTGTTCTTTCCTTTGATAAATACGTTACCCGAGGTGGCATAGTAGAATCCCGGTAAAAGATTTACAAGAGTGCTCTTTCCCGAGCCTGTACCGCCGATAATTCCGACGGTCTCTCCTTTTTTTACAGAGAAGCTGACATTTTCTATCGCGAGCTCGCCGGTCTTTGAATAACCGAAGGATACGCCGTCAAATTCAACGGCAAGGTCCTTGTCGGAGTATTCCTTTGTGACGGGAGGAATTATAACAGATTCGGTCTCGAATACGGTGTTTATTCTGTGTACGCTTGCCATACTCTTGTTAAGTGTTATTATAAGATTGGCAAGCTTTATAAGCTCTACGAGTATTTGCGACATATAGTTATAGAGCGCTATGAGGTGTCCTTGGGAAATTATGCCGTCATCTACCGAGATAGCACCGCGCTTAATAAGGATTATTACCGCGAGATTGATTATAACGTAGGTCAGCGGATTCATAAGCGCAGATATTTTTCCCGAGAAGAGCTGTATTTGAGTCAAAGATGCGTGAGCCCTGTCAAATTCGCTTATTTCCTTTTCTTGACGGTTGAAGGCGCGTATGACTCTCGTTCCGCTGTAATTTGAACGTGACTTTGAAAGCACCGCGTCAAGTCTTGACTGTACCTTTTTATAAATGGGAATGCTTATGAGCATTATACCGAAAACGACAACGGCAAGGGCTGGGATAGTTACCGCAAAGATAAGTGCCAAGCGGGGATTTATGGTAAACGCCATTATCATAGCACCAAAGACTATGAAGGGTGAGCGCATAAAGAGTCTTAAAAAGAGATTGATACCCGTCTGAACCGAATTTACGTCATTTGTCAGCCTTGTTATAAGTGTAGACGTGCCTATCTTCTCCGATTGGGAATGGCTCATTGACTGTATCTTTTCAAAAAGCGAGGCACGAAGAGAGGAGGAAACGCCAACAGCAGCCTTAGCCGCAAAATATTGCGCGCTTACAGCGCAGATAAGACCGACAATGCCGAGAATAAGCATAGCCGTTGCCATAAACCATATTCTGCCGCTGTCCAAAGCCTTTATGCCGTTGTCAATTATATCGGCAACCGCAAGCGGAACTAAAAGCTCAAAGATAGCCTCAAGCATCTTGAAAAGCGGCGCAAATACAGATTCAGCCTTGTATTTTTTGAAATATCCAAGCAGTCTGCGCAAGGGAATACCTCCTTTCAGAATTTAATATACATTTTGTCGGAATAAAGTAATTTAATATAATTTTTGTTTTCTTAATCACGGCGTAGCCGTGTATGAAATCCGCCGAAGGCGGTATGTCCTCAGCCCGCAAGGGCTGTATGGAATCATCCTGAAGGGATGTATGTTATCAAGCCGACGAATATGCACGCTTGCGCGTGATGCCATACGAAGT
>JAZNES010000089.1:0-3194 GCA_045588755.1 Eubacteriales bacterium
GTCTTGAGTGCCAAAGCGATCTTGTCTGCAAAATGAGTAGGGGTGACAAGATTTATATTTTCAGCTCCCATCTCTTGAAGCTCGAGCATTATTTCGCAAAGTCTGTCGACAGTTACCGTCTGAGCCTTTTCGCAATTGTGGCTTATCGCGCGGTTCTGGCAGAACTCGCACTTAAGGGAACAACCGCAAAAGAAGATAGTCCCCGAGCCCCTCTGCCCACTTATCGCAGGTTCTTCCCAGGCGTGAAGGGAATATCTGGCTATGCGCATCTCGGAGGATTCTGCACAGAATCCTATCTCGCCTATATCTCTATCCTTTTGACACCGTCTTGGACATAAAACGCATTTGCTCATTTTTTTACCTCTCAAAGATTCCTTAACGTAATTATACAATAAAAAGGAAAGTAAATCAAGAAATCTTTTTCAAATGCTTGAAAAGAGGGCTCTGCGGTGCTATAATTAAATTATTGTTGATAATAGGAGCTTGAATATGAAGACCAAAAACGATATAATCAAAAATGCAGAGATACTCTGCGTCGGGACTGAGCTTTTGCTCGGAGATATAATAAATACGAATGCCGCCTTTCTTTCGACAAGGCTTGCCGAGCTGGGAATAAACGTTTATCGTCATACGGTAGTCGGAGATAATCCCGAACGCTTGAAAAAGGCACTTTCATCGGCGCTTGAGGACTCTGATCTCGTTATAACGAGCGGAGGGCTCGGCCCGACCTACGATGATCTTACCAAGGAAACGGTTGCCGAGTGCTTCGGACGTAAGATGTTTTTGCACGAGGAGTCCCTTGAAAGAATAAAGGAATATTTCAGAAGCTCGAATAAGCATATGGCTGACAATAATATCAAGCAGGCAATGATGCCCGATGGGGCTATCGTTTTCCCGAATCCTTACGGAACGGCTCCGTCTCTTGCACTCGTTGATGAGGATAAAAATAAGACCGTAATTATGCTCCCGGGTCCGCCCAATGAGCTTATCCCTCTGTTCAATGAACAGATATCACAGTACCTCAGAGGCAGATGCGAGGGCGTTCTTGTAAGTAAAAATATAAATATATTCGGAATAGGCGAGTCAAATCTCGAGGAGCTTCTCGGCGATCTTATGCAGACTGCGACCAATCCCACCGTCGCGCCATATTGCAAGATGGGAGAGGTAAGACTGAGAGTCACGGCAAGCAGTACCGACGTAGCCGAGGCTTCCCGTATGTGCGACGAGATGATAGCTCGGATAGAGAAGAGCGAGATAGGACAATATATTTATGGAATAGATGCCGATACTATGGAGATGGCAACCGTAAAAGCACTTTCGGCAAAGGGCTTGACATTAGCGCTGGCAGAGTCTTGCACGGGAGGACTTATAGCAAAGCGTATAACCGACGTTTCGGGCGCGTCCGAGGTCTTTCTCGGCTCTTGCGTGACCTATGCAAATTCAGCCAAGCAAAGACTTGTAGAGGTGTCGGGTGAATCTCTTGAAAAATACGGCGCGGTATCCGAGGCTGTCGCTCTTGAAATGGCAAGAGGAGCGCGTCTTGCTCTTGGAAGTGATATAGCAATATCCACCACGGGTGTCGCAGGGCCTACGGGAGGAACTCCCGAAAAGCCCGTCGGAACGGTTTACGTAGGAATAAGCACCGAAAACGGCGAGAAGGTCATAAAGCTTTCTCTCTCGGCACTTAAGAGCAGGGAGTATATAAGAAACGTGACGGTTAACAATGCTTTGAACCTTGTTTTGAGTTTTTTGAAAGAAAAATCCGAGTAAAAATCAAAAAAATACGTAAAAAGGCGAAAAAAATCAAAATCTGTCTTGATTTTTGAGAAGAAATGTATTAATATAATAGATGTTGAAAAAATTTACTGGAAAGGTGAAAACTATGGCAACTTTCAAAAGAATAGGAGTTCTCACGTCGGGAGGCGATGCACCCGGTATGAGCGCTGCCGCAAGAGCTGTAACAAGAGCGGCACTTAATAAAAACATTGAGGTTATGGGTATTATCGGCGGATATAGCGGACTTGTAAACGACAAGGTTATAAAGCTCGATACTACTTCGGTATCAAACGTTATAAACAGAGGCGGAACCTTCCTTTATTCTGACCGCTGTCTTGAATTCAAGACAAAAGAGGGAATGGAAAAAGCGATAGCCACCTGTAAAAAATATGAGATCGATGCTATTATAGCAATCGGCGGCGACGGAACCTTCAGAGGAGCGACCGACCTTTCTTTGCACGGCATACCTACTATCGGTATAACGGGAACTATTGACAATGATATTACCGCTACCGATTATACTATAGGATTTGATACGGCTATGAATACCGTTCTTGAGGCTATCGATCGCTTCAGAGATACCTGCGAGTCTCACGCTCGTTGCAACGTCGTTGAGGTAATGGGAAGAGATTGCGGAGATATCGCTCTTATGACGGGAATCGCGGGAGGCGCTCTTGCAATTGCTATCCCCGAGGTGCCCTTTGATGAAGCAAAGGCAATAAACGATATCAAGCGCGCGGTTGCTAACGGAAAGCGCGGAATAATAGTTACTGTCAGCGAGGGAGTTTTCGTTGACGATGAGAACGGCAAGAAAGTTCCTTACGGAGAAGTGCTCAGAAAGGTTATTGAGAAGGAAACGGGAGTGGAAACAAAATTCGCTCGTCTTGCACATATGGTAAGAGGCGGTGCTCCCACACTCAGAGACAGACTCACTGCTACCCGTATGGGAGTTAAGGCAGTAGAGCTTCTTCTTGAGGGCAAGAGTGATCTCGTAGTGATCGAGAAAAACGGAGAGATAGACAGCGAGGAGATAGTTTACGCACTCACTCTTGACCGTATGTACAAGAAGACCTTGAAGAAAGGCGATCTTGACAGATTCAGCGCAGAACAGGTCACTGCGATGGAAGCATATTGCGAAGAGAAGAGAAAACAGGTTGCAGCTTTGTATGCTTTGGCAGACGCGGTGGCACAGTAATTCTTTGATAATAGAGCCGCCGAGGTCTTCTCGGCGGGTTTTTCTTATGTGATTAAGGATAAAATGCCCTATATTTATGTAAATTTTAGTAAAAAGTGTCGCATTTTCAATAAAAAGATAAAAAATGATAAAAAAATGAAAAAATGTCTTGACATTCGGTGTTTTAAGTAGTATAATAGAAAAGCTCACCCTAAGGGGAAGGCGAGGCTACACGCGAAAAAAC
>JAZNES010000090.1:0-6602 GCA_045588755.1 Eubacteriales bacterium
TAAATTAAAAAATCCCACTTGTAAACTCACCAATAAATCAAAATTTGAATCTTTTCAGTTACTTTCCCTCATAGAGATTATTAAGCTGATTGAGAGCCTGATCTCTTATCTTTTCGGCGGTGCCTTTTACGTAGCGGCAGGAGTACACCTCGTATCCTCCGACCTCGAACGCCGCCTCCTGAGGAATATATCCGTCCATCGCGTTGGTATATCCGAGAACGAAGGTGAAATCAAAGGGTGAGCCCTCGTGGATCTCATCGCCCGTAACAGAGAGCATCTCATATCCTGCCGAGGCTATTCCTATATCTCCGATAGATATAGCGTTTATCTCCATTTTTGTGTATCCCGGCATCTTGTGACATACTATTATCTTATAAGCCTCATAGGTTCCGCCGGGCATATTATATTTCTCGCAAAGCTCGTTGTATCTTTTGGTATTGCCCTTTACGCCGTTTATGTGCCACTCGTTCCATATCTCTCCTGCCTGCGGACGCTGATCCGGTCTCGATTTATCAACGACGATACTCAGTTCCTTTGCCGAAACCTTGACGCCCTTTTCGCTTACCTGTTCGGTCATATTATTCTCAAGGCACTTGCTTATATATTTCGCAAGCTTCTTTCCATAGCTGTCCGAGCCTATGAATTTAGGATCGAAGATAAGTCCGTCGCCGCGCGTGCCGCTGCCACTCGTTTCTACCCAAGCCTTAGGTATCGAGTTGCCCGCCGCGCCCTGAAAGAGGGTAAGATATGCGTCCTTATTGAGCTTCTTTTCAAACTCCTCGCGGCAAGGACCAAAGTAGCTCGAGGATGCCTCACGATTAGTTCCAGAGGAAACGGTAGAGTGAGCTGCAAAGTTGGCAAGAACGATATCTTTTTTGCCCTCTCGGTCAAAATTTATTACGTAAACGTTCTGGTCAACGGGATTTTCTATCTCGTTATTCGTCTGGGGCTCGTATCTGCCGTTTTTATTTTTGTCAATAAAGCGTCTTGTAAAGGTCAATCCCTCGGTTTCAATAACGCCCGTATATACCGTTGCGGGAGCAAGATCGTGTATCGATATCTTTGCCGCATCAAGACAGGCCTTATGGAGCGCCTTATAGTTTTCGACCTCTGCACTCTCACGGAACTGAGGGGTGAAATGGGAGTGAGATTGATTGATGATAATATTCTCGACGGAAATTCCCGTTGCGGCACTTATGTCCTCTCTTATCGAGGTGCACGTTTCTTTAAGAAGAAAGACTGCGTCAACTCCGATAAGGAGCACCGTGCTTCCCTTGGTGTCCCTTACAGCTACACAGGAAGCATAAAGCTTATCATAGAAGCCCGTTGCAGGACGGTCATTATGATCTCCCGAAAGCTTAAAAGGCAGAGGAAGGTCGATAAGCTGTCTTCCAAATCCCGCCTTGAAGGACATCGGCTCGGGTGTCTCGGTGTTGTCAGTGCTGTTATTGTCGTTGCTCTGATCGGGTGTGTTGCCGCAGCCGACAAGCGCCGCACCGAGCATAAAAAGTGCCAAGATAAGCGCAAGGCTTCTTTTCATAACAAAATCTCCTTTGTTAATAAAATAAACTGAGATTTATCGGGGAGTTAGATTGCGTTTTGTGCGTCCTCGACTGTCCGTTTTTACGCAAAGAAAACATTTCGATAAATCAAACCTCGCAAGCTCGGTTTGTAAACCTCATAAAATTCGGTTTGCTCAAAATTTGAAGCTTTTAATTACTTTTCCTCAGCGAGCTTATTGAGCATTTTTATTGCCTGATCTCTTATCTTTTCGGCAGATCCTTTGAAATAATAGCACATATAGGTTTCCATTTGACCGTTTTCAAATGCCGCCTCGTTGGGAATATACGCGTGATGTCCGTTAGTGTATCCGAGAATAAAGGTGAAGTCAAAAGGTGAGAGCTCTCTCATTTCGTCCTCGGTGGCAGAGAGGATCTCGTATCCCGTAGCGAGTATTCCAAAGTTGCCGATAGCAACCGTGTTGATCTCGATAGTCGATGCTGCGCCCATGGTCTTGACTTCTACTATCTTTGTGGCATCACGGTCATTTGCGATATTATATTTTTCACAAAGCTGATAATATTTAGTCGATGCGCCGTTTTTTGACCATTCGTTAAGTATCTCCTGAGCGTGCGCGGCATCAGCATCACGCGTTTTATCAACGGCGAGAGTCAGCGTTCTTGACGAGACTCTGAGGCCCTTTTCGCTTACCTGCTCGGTCATATTGTTCTCAAGGCACTCGCTTATATATTTTGCGAGCTTCTGACCGTAGCTGTCAGAGCCTATAAAGTCGGGGTCCCAAGTAAGTCCGTCGCCGCGTATACCTTTGCCGCTCGTTTCTACCCAAGCCTTAGGTATCGAGTTGCCCGCCGCGCCCTGAAAGAGAGCAAGATATGCGTCCTTATTGAGCTTCTTTTCAAATTCCTCACGGCAAGGACCAAAGAAGCTTGACGAGATCAGATTGTCAGCCCCTGAGGAGACCGTCGAATGCACGCCGAGAGAAGCAAGAACGATATCTTTTTTACCCTCGCGGTCAAAATTTATTACGTAAACGTTTTCATTGACGGGATATTCTATCTCGTTATTAGTCTGGGGCTCGTATCTTCCGTTGCCGTTTTTATCGATAAATCTTCTGGTGGAGATCATTCCTTCCGTTTCTATTACGCCTGTCGAGATCGTGGCGTCGGCGAGATCGTGAATAGCGATCTTTGCGGCATCAATGCACGCGTCGTGGAGCGCTTTATAGTTTTTCGGTTCTCCATTTTGGCGGTATTGGGGAGTATAGTGCGAATGGGAGTGATTTATAAGTATGTTAGAAAGGTCGACTCCCGTTTCTTTGCTTATATCCTCTCTTATCGCCTTTGAATCGCGGTCAAGGAGAACAAAAGCATCAACGGTTATAAAAAGAACTGTGACGCCCTCGGTGTCTCGAACGGCAGTACAAGAGGTGTAAAGCTTGTCATAAAAGCCCCTTGCGCTGCTTTCGTCAAGAGAAACGTCAATACGTTGTTTTCCAAATCCCGCCTTGAAGGACATCGGCTCGGGTGTCTCGGTGTTGTCAGTGCTGTTATTGTCGTTGCTCTGATCGGGTGTGTTGCCGCAACCGACGAGAACTGTGCCGATCATGAGAAGTGCTAATAAAAGTGCAAGAATTCTTTTCATAACATGTATTTCCTTTCTTAAATTGCCACTTGGCAAAAATTACGTGTGTTAAATAAATTGGGATTTATCGGTGTGTAATAAATTTTAGGGGAAGGTAATTTTAGGCTCCCTCCGGGAGGGAGCTCCCGACGGAGTCGGGTGAGGGAGAGTGCGTTACAATGAAGTAAATTCAAGCTCAACGTCACGCAGGCTCCTTCCACCGCTATCGCGGTCCCCCGTCTCGCTGCGGCTCGGTCACGCTCGGGCTCTGACACCACACTGTGGTGTCATTCACTCCCCTCGCGCCGCTTCGCTACCTCTCGGAGGGAGGCTAAATTAAAAAATCCCACTTGTAAACTCGCCGATAAATCAAAATTTGAAAGTATATTTACATCTCGCCTGCGGTGAGCTTTATGAGAAGGGAGAGGTTGTCGGGCTGGACCTTTGCGTCCTTTGCCGCGCGGTTTCTTCTTATTGCGCCGCATTTTTCGCATTTATGGACTATAACGAAGCCCTTTTTTGAGTCTATCTCTACTCTGATAGGTCTGAGCTGCCCGTGACATTCCTCGGCTCTGTCGCCGGGGTTTACGTCAACGTGGAGCGACCACAGACAAAAGGGGCAGTGATTTCTCGAAGAATATCCGAGAGGGAGCACCTCTTTTCCGCAGTGCGCGCAGACAAAAGAGGCATCGTTTTTCGTAAATCTTTTTTGTTCCATTTTATCACACCCGATCCTTTATTATCTCTCCGAGGAAGGCCTCAAGTGCCACGCCGTCACGCTTAGGGGTATCAAAGAGAGCCGAAAATTCCATAACTCTCGCGACGAGATCTGAGGAATATCTTACCGACTCGTAAAAATCGGCGTTTTCGACAAGGCGGCCAAGTAAAAGCGAGGCAAAAAGGTCGCCCGTACCGGGATAGTCGTATCTCACCCTCTCAAGCGAGTAAAAATATTCCTCGTTCTTTTCGAAATCAAAGGCGTAGGTCGCAAAACGGGTATTTTCATAAGGAATTCCTGTAATTACGAGCTTTTTATTGCCGAATACCGAAAGAGAATCCTTCAGTGAGCGCAAAAGCTCAAGCACCTCCTTCTCGCCGAACGCCGAGGTGTCGCAAAATTCTCTGTCTGAAAGGAAATATGCCTCGGTAAGATTTGGAGTGATAACATCTGCCTTATGGCAAAGGCGCTTCATTCCGAGCATAAGCTCGTTCGTGTAGGTAGAATAAAGCTTTCCGTCGTCGCCCATAACGGGGTCAACGAGGACGAGCGTCTTTTTATCTTTATCATTTCTTTCAAATCTGTCGATAAACTCCGAAACGGTGTCTATCTGCGCCACGCTTGCGAGAAAGCCCGAATATATTGCGTCAAATCGGAGTCCGAGCGACAAAAAGTGGTCGGAAATGCCCTTCATAGCGTCGTCGAGATCGACGAAGTGCATATTCTGAAATCCTCCCGTATGCGTCGAGAGGAGTGCCGTCGGCATAGGTATTACCTGATTGCCCATAGCCGAAAGAGTCGGAATTATGACGGTAAGGGCGCATCTTCCAAAGCAGGAAAGGTCGTGGATAGCGCATATTTTCTTTGGCAAGACAGCCATTTTGTTGCTGTTTTTCAAGTAGACCCTCCTCCTTATTTTTGGACCGCGGCTTCAAGAGCGGCACGGTCGTGCTTTGTGAGTGAATATTCATTTATCTTGGTTATGTAATCGTAGATGCAGAGCGTTCCGTAGGCGTCCTTACCGTAATCTATATCCTCTGAGTAATAGAAATCGGCAAAGACCGAAAGAAGCGTTCCGTCGGCAAGCATATCGGCAAGAGAAAGCTCGCCAAGCTCAAAGACGAGCAGACGGTAGTTATACATTTTGGTCTGCGAGGCAAGAGAGCTTGTCGGCTGAAGTCTTATCTTTTGGACCGAGTTTTCCTTCCATTTGAGATTATCGCTCTCGTCCTCAGGCGTCAGGTCCTTGACGAGCACGAGCGAGATATCGTAAACGTCCTCGTCGCGAGAGGGGGGAGAGGCAAGCCCGTAATCCTCCTGAGTAGCCCTCAGGGTGCTGTTGTTATAGCGCGCAAGGACCTGTATCTGATTTGCAGAAGGGACAAAGATCGCCCTTTCTACCGAAAAATATCCGTAATTTTTCTCGGTGCTCGTTATCGTCCTCTGCTCCTGTGTGAATATATTGGAAAGCTCGCTGTCCTTCTCGTAAGCCTCAATTACAGCCTCGTTTACGACGATCGACTTTACCTCGTCGGGAAGTCCGTCCGAGAGAAAAGCTCTCCATATTAAAAATCCGATAATGCTGAAAAGAGCGACGAGAAGCAAGATCCGAAGAAATCTCGCCGTTCTTTTTGCGATAATATATGCTCTTGACATTTTTTCACCTGCTTTGTATAATATAATCGAAGGGTGTTTTGCTCATATTTAACAATATATTATATCACTTTTGTGCCTTTTACGCAAGAGTATAACGCATTTTTTTACACAATAGTACAAAAAGGGGGGTCATTATGTATAGATTTTCTCCAAAAAGGAGCAACAAGATTGCTCTTTTACTTGCCACGTTCTCTCTCATAGCAAGCGTTATCTTTGTCGGAACGCCGATCGCTTTCGAGGGAATGGCATTCGCGGGGGTTTCGCAGACCTTGGGCGTGATGAGCTTAGCACTTGCTATTCTCGTAATAACGAGATATTTTACAAAGAGCCTCGTTTACGAGATCCGCGAGGACTCCGAGGGCTTGCCCGACCTTTGCGTGAGTGAATATCAGGGCAAAAGGGGAGTCACCGTCTGCCGCATCTCGCTTGCGGGGATAGAGAGGGTCGAGATATGCGCCGACAAAGCCAAAAAGGCGGAGCTTGCCGGAGAAGGCAAGGGCAGGAAGGTCTATTCTTATTTTGCCGACATCGCGCCTGATAAATATATCTGCGTTTTTGCGACAGAATGCGGCGAGGAGCTCGTGATAAAGCTTGCTTTTGACGACAGACTTTTTGAAATACTGTCGAGGGGAAAATAAATACCTCAAACAAAGGGTTTGTCGGGGGAGACTTTTTGAAAAAAGCCCCCCCCGAGCCCCCTCCAAAAACTTTCAAACATTTGGTCTTGCCCCCGCAGCCCTTGCTCCGCTCTTCGTGCTCACAACGGGCATACGAAAATAATGTAAGCAAAATTGGGATTTATCGGTGAGTAATAAATTTTAGGGGAAGGTAATTTTAGGCTCCCTCCGGGAGGGAGCTCCCGACGGAGTCGGGTGGGGGAGGGTGCGTTACAATGAAGTAAATTCAAGCCCAACGTCACGTAGGCTCCTTCCACCGCTATCGCGGTCCCCCGTCTCGCTGCGGCTCGGTCACGCTCGGGCTCTGACACCACACCGTGGTGTCATTCACTCCCCTCGCGCCGCTTCGCTACCTCTCGGAGGGAGGCTAAATTAAAAAATCCCACTTGTAAACTCGCCGATAAATCAAA
>JAZNES010000091.1:0-5225 GCA_045588755.1 Eubacteriales bacterium
CAGAGTTATCGACGTCTCCTGCGGAAGAAGGACGAGAGCCGTTATCATTACAGACAGCGAGCACGTAATATTCTCGGCTATTCAATCTGAAACGATAGCGAACCGTCTTGATAACGAGGACGTAGAAGAGACACAGGAGGACGAGGAATGAAAGGACTTATGGTAGTCGTGTCGGGCCCTGCGGGAAGCGGCAAGGGAACTGTAAACGCTCATCTTATCGATAGCGGAAATTTCGTCTATTCGGTATCGGCGACGACAAGAGCGCCAAGACCCGGAGAGGTAGACGGAGTAAATTATTATTTTATTACAAGAGAAGAATTTGAGGCAAGGATAGCCTCGGGAGATATGCTTGAGTATACGCAGTATTGCGGCAATTACTATGGCACGCCAAAGAAGGAAGCTATGGAGGTCCTGCAGAGCGGAAAGAACCTCATTCTCGAGATCGAGGTCGAGGGAGCTATGACCGTCAAGAGAAAATGCCCCGAATCGGTGCTCATAATGCTCTTGCCCCCCTCATACGAGGTTCAGGAGCAGAGATTGCGCGGCAGAGGAACCGAGACCGAGGACAAGATACTTGCCCGTCTTAAGAGGACGAAGGAAGAGGTCGTTATGCTTCCCGATTACGACTACGTAGTCTATAACGAGGACGGAAGATCGGAAGCTGCGGCTGCCGAGATAGAAGAGATAGTTCGAACCGAAAGACACGCCGTAAAGAGAAATGCCGATGCAGTTGAGGCATATTTCAAGAAAATTTGACCAAAAATAATTAAGTAATAACTTTAATTTAACGTTTTAAGGAGAGTATTTAGTATGTTGCACCCCACTATCGACGAATTGACAAATCAGGATTATAACAGGTATGAGATAGCACTCGCTACTGCAAAGTGCGCGAGAATGATAACCGACGAATACGTAAGACAGAGAGAGGCTGCAGAGAAGAGCGCTGCGCTGAACAAGGACACCGACAGAAGCCTTATCAACAAGATAAACAAGGAATTCAGAGAGGAAAAGGCGGTAAAGAACGCTCTTACTATGATAAAGTCGGGAGAATATAAGCTCGTAAGAGTTGATCCTGACCAAGTAAAGAAGGAAAAGGAAGAGATACAGACAGAGATAGAGGCGTAAGAAGAAGCCTTGTCTGAAAGGAGGGATAGCTATGGAATATGCGGGAGTGTATCTTATCGACAGTCCGTATTTCCTTGATAATGAATTCGATTATTATATCCCCTCCGAGTACAGAGATAGGATAGCGGTAGGAGATTTTGTCAGCGTGCCCTTTGGGAACGCCAACAAAAAGAAGCTTGCTCTCGTAGTTTCTCTTAAGGAGAAGCCCGAGAAAAAGGAAACCGTATGTAAGCCTGTGGCAGAGCTATGCTCAAAAAGAATGTCACTTTCAAGCGAGATGCTCGGACTCTCCTTCTTTATGAAGGAGCAGACTCTTTGCACGCTCGGAGACGCCGTGCGGTCAATGATACCGACGTCTGCGCTCTCAAGGCTCACAGAGGTTTATCGTGCCGCAAAAGACAAAGACGATAATATTTTACTTGATGAGCCGACGCTTCTCGTTTGGGAGTATATTCTCAAGCGGGGAAGCGTCAGCTTTGATTTAATTAAAAAACATTTTTCCGACGGACTTGAGCTCTCTCTCAAAAAGCTCTGTGAAAAGGGGCTTGTAATAAGGGACTGGGAGCTTCGCGAGAAGGAGGAAAAGACCGAAAAGGTGCTTTCTCTTGCCATTTCGCGAGAGGACGCACAGGATATAGCTTGTCACACCGACACGAAATACCGCTTGCGCTCCGAGAAGCATATAGAGATAGTTTCTCTCCTTCTTGAAGGCGGCGAGCTTAGCGAAAGTGAGCTGCGGGCGGCGTGCAGTGCAAGCTCGGCGCAGATAAAGGCACTTTGCGACAAGGGAATAGTCAGACTTGCTCTGCGCGCACCGAAGGAAGAGCCGAGCACTCTCTCGGCGAGCTCTCCCAAGCAGATAATTTTGAGCGACGAGCAAAACGAGGCGTATACCGCAATAAGAGAGCTTTGCCAAACGGGCGAGCCCAAGGGAGTCCTGCTTCACGGAGTGACGGGAAGCGGAAAGACCTCGGTAATGCTCAAGGTCATCGACGACGTTCTGGCGGACGGCAAAGGAGTTATCGTTCTTTTGCCCGAGATCGCCCTTACTCCGCAGTCGATAGATATATTCTGCTCGAGATACGGAGAGAGAGTTGCCGTTATACATTCGGGGCTTACTCCGACGCAGAGATACGAGGCTTATATCAAGATAAAGACAGCTCAGATAGACGTTGTCGTCGGAACTCGCTCTGCCGTCTTTTCTCCTGTTCACGATCTCGGACTTATCATTATAGACGAGGAGCAGGAGCATACTTATAAGTCGGATATGAATCCGAAATATCATACCAGAGATATCGCGAGATACAGGTGCAGTGTAAACGGCGCGGTGATGCTTCTTGCCTCGGCGACTCCCTCGCTTGAAAGCTACAAGAAGGCAACCGACGGCAAATATACCCTTCTTAAGCTCAAAAACAGATACGCCGACGCAAAGCTGCCAAAGGCGACGATAGTCGATATGCGCGAGGAAACGAGAAAGGGCAACACCTCTCCGCTTGGCGAGCTGCTTTGCAAAAAGCTTGTCGAGAACAAGCAAAAGGGAGGGCAGTCGATACTCTTCCTTAACCGCAGAGGGTATAACAATTTTCTGTCCTGCCGCGATTGCGGAGAGTCGGTCAAATGCCCGAGGTGCAGTGTATCTATGACATACCACACCTTCGGCGGCTCTTACGGCAAGGGTGAGCTTCGCTGTCATTGGTGCGGCGCGAGAATGCTCCCGCCGACCGAATGTCCGTCCTGCCACGGCAAGCATCTTGCCTATATGGGATATGGAACGCAGAGGATAGAAGAGGAGCTTGCCTCTCTTATGCCCGACGCAAAAATACTCAGAATGGACGCCGATACCACCGTTTCGTCGAGCTCCTACGAGAAGATGCTCGGAGAATTCAAGGAGCACAAGGCGGACATCCTGCTTGGCACGCAAATGGTCACGAAGGGACACGATTTTCCCGACGTGACTCTTGTCGGAGTGCTTCTTGCCGACGCTTCGCTTTATATGGACGATTACAGAGCCAACGAGCGCACCTTCGCTATGCTCACGCAGGTCATAGGGCGCGCGGGACGCTCAAAGAGGGCGGGAGAGGCTATAATACAGACGAATAATCCCGATAACGACTGCATAAAGCTTGCTTGCGAGCAGGATTATGAAAAATTTTTCTCGCAGGCGCTTGAGCTCAGACGAATGTTGAGATTTCCGCCCTATTGCGATATGGTGCTCATGACCCTGACTTCGCCCGACGAGCAGGAGCTCTTTAAGGCTTCAAAGCTCCTTTCGGACAAGATAAAGGAATACAGGGAGGGTGAATATTCGTCGCTTCCCATCGAGACCTACGGACCTTTTGAGGCACCCGTATACAAAATAGAAAACAAATACAGAATGAGAATGGTTATAAAATGTGTGCTCAACAAGCAGTCGAGATCCTTTTTCTCAAAGCTTATGAATCACTTCTCGGGCGCGGGAGTCAAGGGACTTTCGCTTTCGGTAGATTTCAATCCTTCTAATCTGTAACTATATAACGGAGGCTGTTATGGCAAAATTAAAAATAGTAAAAATAGGGGACGAGACCTTGCGCAAGGTCTGTCGCCCCGTCAGTGAGATAACACCGAGAGTACTTACTCTGCTTGACGATATGGTAGAAACTATGCGTGCTGCCGACGGTTGCGGTCTTGCCGCGCCTCAGGTAGGAATACTCAAAAGGATCGTTGTGGTAGAAACAGAGCCGGGTGAGGTTATAGAGCTTATAAATCCCAAGATAATCGCTTTTTCGGGCGAGCAGGAGGAGCAGGAAGGCTGTCTTTCGGTGCCCGGTCAGGCGGGAATTACTAAGCGACCTATGCACGTTACGGTCAGAGCGCTCAACCGCAAGGGAGAGACCTTTGACGTCACGGGCTCGGGACTTAAAGCCAGAGCCTTTTGCCACGAGCTTGACCATCTTGACGGAAAGCTTTTTATAGACAAGGCTATTGAGATGCTCTGATAGCATCATAATATGAGGTAGACAATGAAGATACTTTTTATGGGAACTCCCAATTTTGCGCTCGGCTCTTTGCGCGCGCTCGTTGAGGCGGGCGAGGAGATAGTCGGAGTCGTTACCCAACCCGATAAGCCGAAGGGCAGAGGATATCAGATGCTCCCCCCTCCCGTAAAGGAATATGCCCTTGAGGCAGGTCTTTGCGTATATCAGCCCGACACCCTCAGAGGTGAGGAGTTCGCCGCGCTGCTTGACGATTTGTGTCCCGAGCTTATAGTTGTTGTGGCGTATGGAAAGATATTGCCCGAAAACGTCATAAATTTCCCGAAATACGGCTGTATTAACGTTCACGGCTCGATACTTCCCGAATACAGAGGCGCAGCTCCTATGCAGAGAGCTATCATTGACGGCAAGAAAAAGACGGGAATCACGACTATGTATATGGACAAGGGGCTTGACACGGGCGATATGCTCCTTATTCGTGAGTGTGAGATAGGCGAGAACGACAATTTTGAGGATATACACGACAGACTTTCCGCTCTTGGCGCGGCGACGCTTATCGAAACGATAGAAGAGATAAAGAGCGGAAGGTCGGTAAGAAGGAAGCAGGACGACTCGGCGGCGACCTATGCCGCAAAGATAGAAAAGAGAGACTGTCTTATCGATTTTTCAAGGTCGGCGCAGGAGATACACGACCAAATAAGAGGACTTTCGCCTATTCCGCTCGCTTTTACGCATACACCCGACGGTAAGCTGTTAAAAATAATAGAGAGCAGAATATCGAAAAAGGACGGGGCAAATGCCGATGTCGGTAAGGTCCTCTCGGTAGGCGATACGATAGAAGTCGCTTGCGGCGAAGGCGTTATTTCGATACTCCGCCTTCTTCCCGAGGGAAAGGGAAGAATGAGCGCCGCAGATTTCGTCAGAGGAAGAAAAATCTCGGCAGGCGATATTCTTGCTTGATAAAAATGTAAATTGGGATTTATCGGGGAGTAATAGATTTTAAGGAATGTAATTTTTAGGCTCCCTCCGGGAGGGAGCTGGCGCCGGAGGCGACTGAAGGAGAACGCGTTACAATGAAGCAAATTCAGGCTCAACGTCACGCAGGCTCCTTCCACCGCTATCGCGGTC
>JAZNES010000092.1:0-2156 GCA_045588755.1 Eubacteriales bacterium
CGTTTTTTTCATCTTCGGCAAAGGAGGAAAAAATATTACCTACCGAGGTCGAAAAATAATCATTCAAAAGTCCGTCGAGCAGCTGAGAAACTTGGTTTTCCGCAGCTTCTTCCTTTTCAGCTGCGGATATCCATAAGGAAACGGTTACCTCTTTATTTACCGAAAAAAGCGGATCTCCGGTATTAACGCGTTGGCCGTTTTTTACGTATACCTCATCAACCATTATACCTGAAGCGGTGTAAAGGTTTTTCGAGCTTTTTGCTTCAAGTATTCCCGGACAGCTGATGGTATCCACCAGCGTTTCGCCTTTTACGGTTGTTGCGCTTACCTTAGGAACGGCCGAATGTACCGCGTGTGGCACAGCGATAGCCGCGGCTATAAGCAGCAAGGTAAAAGCAACGGTTATGATGTATTTTTTCTTATCGCTTTTCTTTTTTAACTTCATATATTAAATTCACCCCAAGGTATTTTGTCGCAAGAAATACTGAAATATTCGAGGGGTAAAAATTATCATCATTCAAATTAGTATGATTAGGCAGTATATCTGTGTACATAGTTGTTGATATACCGGCTGAAGATAATAATTCAAAAAATACTTATATTCCCTGAAAAAATATTGACATCATGCTTAATATATAATAAAATCAAAATAAGATATTGTTTGGATAAGGAGGTTTTTAGGCGTACCGCGTCATCGTGTGTAGATGGAATGGAGGAATAACGTGCTTTTGCAATTAAGCGGAGTGCGACATTGGTTCGGCCGGGCCTGCGCGATGGGTTTCCCTCCGTTTGTCATACGTATCCCAAGACAATAACATAATTCAAAAAATGAGTTTGCAGAAAGGAAAATAAGTATGAAAAAATCACTTTCACTTTTGCTTACCCTGTGTATGATGCTAAGCTTCTTCAGCGGCGCAGTCTTTTTCGGAAGCTCTGCCGCAACATATGAAACGATTGAGCTCAACGGCTTTAGCACTTGGACGCAGGCGGAAATGGATAAGAGCAGTGGTAATAACGGTTACGCCAACGGTTGCTGTACTTATCTTACAGTCGTTACCGACAGTGAATATAGGGTAGGAGATACCAAGCAGGCAATAAAGGCGGTTTTCGGAAATTCCGGTACGCCCTACAACAACTGCGTAGTTAACTGGACATACGGTACCGGCGGCCCCTCTACAGTGGGTAACGTATGGGCACCTGCGGACGGCTCAAGTGTTAACTATTCCGACTACGACGGAATCAGAGTAGCAGTTCTTAATGCTAACGGAGAGCCCGCAAACTTCAACAGAATAACCTTCAGAGTTACCGAAGGCTGGAATTACTCGAATAATATGAGATATTGGGATTCTGCGATAGTAAGAGATGATGAAGGCTACTTCTATTTCGATTTCGCCTCCTTTACTTCTTCCGGAAACCCTGCAGGAACTGATATTTTCAGTTATCTTCAGAATGCCGCAAGGGGTATATCCATGCTTTGCTACGGCGGTGCTGATGAGAATACCTGCTATTACTCAAGCGTTCAGCTTTATAAAAAAGTGGGAGCGGCAAATAAGCAAAGACTTATCAAGGGAGTTAACTCTCTTGAATCCTGCGCTCCTGATCTGTATGCAGCCGAAATAGCAGCTGCAAAGTTAATTATCAGCGATGATACGGCTACTCAGGAGCAGGTTGATGCTCAGGTCGTCATTATTGAGAAGTGCATAGAAGAATTTAAGGCAAGTCTTGAAGATATGTACATATACACTCAGCTTGAAGGTGTACAGAATTGGACTGCAGAAGATGCTTCAAGCATGAACGGCTTCGGTTCAAGCTATTCTATTTCCGATAAGGGTCTTTTCGGTAATGCAACTCAGTCTATTAAGCTGACTGCGACATCCGGTAACACCCGTTTCTGCTTTGCTACTCAGAGAGGTGACGGAAGCTTTATTGAAAAGAACCCCTATAAGCTTACCAATGCATCCGCAGGAAAGCTTTCTGATTACGAAGGCATCGCAGTAGCCTTCTGTGACGAAAACGGAGATCCTCTTGAGCTTTCAAAGGTTACCGCACGTCTTATGCGTGACGGCACCGATTGGGGCAGCTATTGGAATTTTGAGGCAAGCTATACAAACCTGATAGCTACCAATATAAACGGATACTATCACATTTCCTTTGCT
>JAZNES010000093.1:0-3704 GCA_045588755.1 Eubacteriales bacterium
CCTCTGCCTTTGCAAAGCCAACGGCATCCTCTATCGCGGATTCTCCGCGGTACACGCGCTTGAGCTCTCGTCCCATCTCTGAGGTCTTGAACTTATCCATAACTATCTGCATTCGGGCAAGCGACTCAATAAGGAATATACCCGCGGGAAGTATCGTATAAACGTCCTTTTTAAGATTGATATACTCACTCTTTCTCGCGTTATCGATTATTCCCGTTCTCGTTGCCTCGGTGCCAAGCTCCACGCCCTCAAACATAGCCTTATATTCCTCGGCGTCGTCAGCGCCCATAGAATCGTCGATAGACGCCTTCTCCTCACGGAAGGGATTTTTAAGATAGTTGTTAAGCGTTTCGATAGTATAGTGTTTAGGCGGGGAGGTCTCCTTTTCGACGGGCTTAAAGCATATGTTTATCCTATCGCCCTTTGAAAGCGCGGGCAGGACCTTATCCTTCTTATTACCATCGTCATATTTGAGCCAACCTTTCTGAACTATCGTAAGCCCCTTGAGCACGAAATCCTCAAGATCACCTACGCTTACAGTTATCTCCACTCTTTCGGCAAGACATTCCTCCTCGCAAAAAACGGCGGCAAATCTGCGCATAACGGTAGAATAGACCTGAAGCTCCTTTTCCGAGAGCTTATTCTTGTCGGGTATCTTATATGTTGGCGTTATAGCCGAATGAGATTCTATCTTGCTATCGTCAAAGATAGTTTTTCTATCCTTAAAGACTATACCGTATCCAAGCTTTTTGCAATTAGCGATTATCTTTCTTATCTTGTCCTTTTCTGCGGTCGCAAGATATTCTGAATTTGTTCTCGGATAGGTCAGATAGCCCTCCTCATACAGCTTTTGAATTATAGAAAGGCTTTCCGCCATTGACATTTTATATTTCTTTCCAAGAACGTTCTGAAGCTTCGAAAGCGAGTATAGCTTGCCCGGAAAAATAGTATCTTTTTTCTTTTTTACAGATGTGACTATCGCCTCAGAGGCATTATATTTTTCACATTCTGCTATAACTTTATTCATTTGGTTATATTCAAACTTCTGCTTGCTTACAAGTTCAACCGCTTCTGCGTTAGTAAGCTCGTTGCTTGCCATGCCGAAATATTTTTGAGGAACGAAATTTCTTATCGACATATCGCGCTCATATATGGCTCTGACTATTGGTATTATGACTCTGCCCACACGAAGTAGCGTTCCGTTCTTTAAGGTGGCGTATCTTGTAAGATTTACTCCATAGAGCCAATCGGTATAAGTCCTCGCAAAGCCCTCATCCGCGAGATTATCGTATTCATTTTCATCCTTCATATCGGCAAGCGCGGCGCGCACCGTTTCGGGAGTCTGGTCGGGAAGCCAGAGTCTTACCTGCTTTTTAGGGGTCTTAAGCGCCTTTGATACGCAAAGCCTAATAATAATTTCTCCCTCTCGGTCTGCATCCCCCGCATTCACGATGGTATCGACGTCTTCCCTGTTGCAAAGATATTCCAAGGTGCGAAACTGCTTTGCCACGCCTGCGTCGACCTTTTTATCACTTCCGCTCTTGAGTACGAACTCGAACTTTTCGGGGAAGCAAGGAAGTACACCCATATGCCATCTGGTATTTGAAGGCTCTTTGGTATAAGCCTCAATATCCGCCAGACTAAAGAGATGTCCAAACGCCCACGAGATGATATATCCGTTACCCTCAAGGTATCCGTCGTGTCTTGCCATATTTCCAATTCCTGCGGCAATATTACGGCCAAGGCTTGGCTTCTCAGCAATAATTAAAATCAATTTATACTACCTCTACAAAGTTATTAAACAAATCGGCGGGAACAAAAGCCCCCGCCGAATAGCATTATTTAAGTTAGGTCAGATATATTTTTTTACAATTTCCGAAGCACTCTCGGTAGGAATAGAAGAAGTCATAACGACATTTATATTCAATTTATCTACGAGTCCGTTCATCTCATCCAAAAATTTATCAAAACCGGCATTGTCATTCTTACAGATCTTGAGTGCAGAGTCAATAAACAAATCGGTAATATCATGATTACTTGCAAGAAGACCTGCTACAAATCCAAACAACGACTGTGCATCGTCAATAAAATACTCGTCGGTATCGATAAGTCTTGCCTGATGCTTTACGTCATAGCGAAGCTTATCTCCCTTTTCAATACAAATTACAGCACCCTTAGAATTCTCTGCAGCCTCGTTTACCAAGCTGATAAGAGTTTTTGTTTTGCCGGTGCCCTTTACGCCAATAATTAACTTTAACATCCGGAACCTCCACTATATAATTTTGAACTTTTAAGGTTCAAATATATTATAACTCATTTCTCAAAATTTTGCAAGTACATTTTAGTAAAATTTGCATAATTTCTCAAAATTATTTCAATCTTTTTTCGAGTTCTTCCTTCTGTGCTTCATAACCGGGCTTTCCAAGAAGAGCAAACATATTTTTCTTGTATGCCTCAACGCCGGGCTGATTAAAGGGATTTACCCCAAGAGTATAGCCCGAAATACCGCACGCAAGCTCAAAGAAATAAAGGAGATACCCGAGAGAATACTCACTTCTGTCCTCAAGCTCAAGTAAGATATTGGGAACGCCACCGTCTACGTGAGCAAGCACCGTTGCCTGCATAGCAGTCTTGTTTACGTCATTGAGGTCAACACCCGAAAGGAAGTTAAGACCGTCTACGTTAGCGGGATCGTGGGGAACGTCAAGCTTAACTCCACTATCACCAATGGATATAACGGTCTCAAACATTATTCTCGTTCCGTCCTGAATGAACTGACCGAGTGAATGAAGGTCTGTCGAGAATATAACCGAAGAGGTGAAAAGTCCCTTTCCGTCCTTACCCTCACTCTCTCCGTAAAGCTGCTTCCACCATTCGTTGAGCATTGCGGCACAAGGCTCATAGCTTACCATTATCTCCATAGACTTGCCGCTTCTGTAAAGAAGGTTTCTTATAGCCGCATATTTTGCGCAAGCGTTCTTCTCTATATCGGGATCAGCACAGCACTCAACAGATGCGTCATATGCGCCCTTCATAAGTCGGTCGATATCGATTCCCGCTACTGCTATAGGGAGAAGACCGACCGCTGTGAGAACAGAGTAACGTCCGCCAACGTTATCAGGTACTACGAAGGTCTCGTATCCCGCCTCGGTAGAAAACTGCTTAAGTGTTCCTCTTGCCTTATCGGTAGTGACGAATATTCTCTCTCTTGCTCCCTCTTTTCCGTACTTTTCCTCAAGCATATTTCTGAAAAGTCTGAAAGCTATTGCGGGCTCGGTAGTCGTTCCCGATTTTGAAATAACGTTTATACAAACGTCCTTACCCTCGCAAAGCTGCATGATCTCGGAGAAGGACTGAGCGCTTATATTTGCGCCTACGAAATACACGTCGGGGGTGTCCTTCTTAACGTTATTATACAAAGGCGATTTAACGAATTCAATAACCGCACGAGCGCCGAGATATGATCCGCCTATACCTATAACGACGAATACGTCGCAGTTCTTTTGTATTTTTTCGGCTGCCGTCTTTATTCTTACAAATTCCTCTTTATCATAATTCTCGGGAAGCTTTACCCAACCGAGAAAATCACTTCCTTCGCCCGTACCTTCAAGCACCTTCTTGTGTGCCGCGCTGATCTCGGGCTGGATCGCGCTCAAAGAATCCTCTGAAATGAATTGCTTTACATAAGCGTCGTTTAATTTGAT
>JAZNES010000094.1:0-4225 GCA_045588755.1 Eubacteriales bacterium
GCACAGGCAATTACACTGTCCCTGTCGCAAATTACTACTTTTAAACCGCAACTCTTGTTGAGCGTCTCTGCATAAGAAGTAGCAAAAGTGTGAAGCTCACCGATAGGTGAATATTTCTTAAAAATGACCTCGCCGTTATTGTCAGTATATATTTCAAGAGGGTCGCCCTCTCTTATTCTCATTGTTCTTCTTATCTCCTTGGGTATGACGACACGTCCGAGGTCATCTATACGACGAACGATTCCCGTTGCTTTCATATATAAAAATCTCCTTGTTTTACAAAATTGTACTCTTAGTATCTGCAAATTAGAGAGATTTATACCGCAGATCTTTAATTTTCGTCAAATCTGTGATAGTGGAAGCAGAATATATGATGTCATTTATTGACTTTTGAATCTTATTTTAGTATAATAAACATATAATATTTTTACTTGGAGGAACGGTATGGTATACAACAGAAAAGACGTAGATCAAAAATACAAATGGGATCTTAGTGTTCTCTACAAGGACGAGGTTGCTTTTAATGCCGATTATGCTCTTGCAGAGAGCCGCGTTGAAGCATTTAAGACACACGAAAAGACGATAACCTCAAGTGCCGAGGGGCTTTACAAGGCTCTCTGTGATATGTGCGAGATAGAGATGATCATTGAAAAGCTTTGGCATTTTGCATCTCTTAGCTTTTCGGTAGACACCTCGGACAACTACGCGCAGGCACTCAATACAAAGGTAAGAAACCTTGCTATCAAGGCAGGTGAGGCATCGTGGTTCGTCGGTCCTTATCTTCTCAAGCTTGAGAAGGAAACCGTTGATGCGTGGTTCTTGGAATATCCCGCTCTTGAGACCTTCCGCCGTATGATCGAAAAGACGATGCGCGAGAAGGCACACACCCTCTCTGATGAATGCGAGATACTTATGTCGGGAATGCAAAATGCTCTCGGCTCTCACTCGGGTATCCGCAGCATCTTTACTAACTCCGATCTTCGCTTTGGTAAGATTCGCGGAGAGGACGGCAAGCTCGTTGAGCTTACCGACACAAATTACGTAATGTACTTAATGAGCAAGGACCGCAGAGTCCGTCAGGCAGCCTTCCGTTGCATCTACAAGACCTACGGGCAATTCGGCAACACCTTCGCAACGCTTTACGAGGCACGCGTTAAGGAATCTACCACTAATGCAAGAGTAAGAAAATATGCAGACTCTATTACTGCATCTACCTTCCATGACGAAGTCACACCCGTAATATACAACAGCCTTATTGACGCTGTGCACGAAGGTCTTCCCGTTCTCTATGATTATTACAATCTGAAAAAGGATATCCTTGGCGTAAAGGGACTTCATCTGTACGATATCTACACGCCTCTTATCGGCGAGGTAGACTCAAGCTATACCTACGAAGAAGCCGTTGAGGAGGTCTTGAAGACGGTAACGGTATTCGGGGAGGAATACGAGTCAAATCTGCGTGCGGGACTCTGCGAAAAGGGTTGGGTCGACGTATTCCCCTGCCGCGGAAAGCGCGGAGGAGCATTCTCTTCAGGTGGACCCGGAACCGAGCCCTATATCCTTCTCAACTTTACAAATAAGCTTGATGACGTATCGACGCTTGCGCACGAGGCAGGACACTCGATGCACACATGGTTCTCTACCCACTACAATGAGCCTCACAATTCGGGCTATACCATATTCGTAGCCGAGGTCGCGTCGACCGTCAATGAGCTCCTTATGGCTCACAGAATGCTTGAGGAATGTAAGAACGACGATGAAAAGCTCTATATTCTCAATCAGCTGATGGAAACCTACAAGGGCACTCTTTACCGTCAGACAATGTTCGCGGAGTTTGAGCGCGATATGCACGCTATGTGCGAAAAGGGCGTTCCGCTCACAGCAGACGTTATTAACAAGCACTATTATGACCTTGTAAAGCTCTACTTCGGTCCTAACGTAGTGTGCGACAAGCAGATAGCTCTCGAGTGGATGCGTATTCCCCATTTCTACACCTGCTTCTACGTTTATAAGTACGCTACCTGCATCTCGGCGGCATCCGCTATCGTTAAGCGTATCGAGACCGAGGGCAAGGATTACATCAATAAATACATTGATTTCTTGAAATGCGGCGGCTCAAAGTCACCTCTTGACAGCCTTCTCGTTGCGGGCATTGATATGACAAAGCCCGAGGTAGTAAGAAGCGCGATTGACGACTTTGCTTCAACGGTTAAGCAGTTCAGAGAGATCTATAACAACAAAAAATAATTTCACCTAAAATAATAAAAAACCGGAGTGAATCTCACTCCGATTTTTTTATTGAAGATCAAAGATCTTTATTGATTTTATTGCATTACCGTCGGGATACTCCCTGACCTCTCCAAGAGCATAGAAAAGACCGTTTTTATCAAAAAGAGCTACCCTTTGTCCGAGCTCTATTTCTGATCTTATCTTTTTGAGATATATCTCACAGCCGTTTCTGAACAGCTTTTCATAGAAATCGGGTAATACCACCTTTTGCAGATCAAAGAAAAGCTCTTCGGTAGGACATAAAATCTCAAGACGCGCCCTGTCGTCAAGCACCTCTATTTCCTCGATAGTATGAGCCGACTCTATACCGAAATTTCCTGCTACTCTGCGTTCAAGAGTCGCCATAGCACCACCGCAAGAAAGTTCTTTTCCTATATCGGCACACAGCGTTCTTATATAAGTACCCGACGAGCACTCTACGTCAAGAATATATTCGCACTCGTTATCGGTAGGTACACAATCAATAGAAAATATCTCTATCTGTCTTGGCTTTCTCTCAATTATCTCACCCTGCCTTGCAAGATCGCAAAGCTTTTTGCCGCCGACCTTAAGGGCACTGTACATAGGAGGTATCTGCTCTGTCTTGCCTACGAAATGAGATACCGCCTCCCTCACCTTTTCGGCAGACGGAACACTATCACTTTCAGAAAGGATATTCCCCGTAATATCCTCAGTATCGGTCGTAATGCCAAGACGCAGAGTGGCTCTGTAAGCCTTTTTGTCGCAAGTCAGATATTCAGCCGCCTTTGCGGCACGTCCTACGAGCACGACAAGGACTCCCGTTGCCATAGGGTCAAGTGTTCCCGTATGTCCGACACGCTTGGTATTATAGAGTCTGCGGATCTTGTTTACTATATCGTGTGACGTTACTCCGCGGTGCTTATTTACTATAAGGACTCCGCTTGGCTCTTTATACGTCATTTCTATCTCCATTCTGTTTATCAAATCTTACCCAAGCAGAATTTATATTCATTCCCTTTTCGGAAAAATTCTTCTCGTACTCGGTCATAACGTTGCCCTCGGCATATTCCGAATTGTGCAGATCCCTTGTCTGCATAAGCAGAGTAAGCCCTGCCGCCTCAAACTCTTCAAGACTGAAGTCAAAGAGTTCGACGTTGTCTGTCTTTAATTTAAGGACTCCGCCCTCTTTCAAGAGTTTTCGGTAGATCTCGAGAAATCCCCGATACGTAAGGCGACGCTTGGTGTGTCCCTTCTTGGGCCAAGGATCGCTGAAATTGAGATATATACAGTCGACCGAATGCTCGGGTAAAAGCTCACAAAGCGATGCGGCATCTCCTATGTAGAAGCGAAGATTATCCTTCTCTCTCGCATCAGCCAAAGCCCTTGCCTTTTCAAGTGCCACACAGCACACGTCGGCAACCTTTTCAACAGCGATAAAGTTAACATCGGGATATTTTTGCGCCATTCCGCAGGCAAAATTTCCCTTTCCGCAGCCTATTTCAAGGTGCAAGGGGTTATTATTTCCAAAAATATCATTTGAACTCTTTACGGGCTCTCTCAAAAGATATTCGGCACATGCCTCTATCCTCTGTGCTCCGTTCTTCTTTTTTCTTACTCTCATATTTTTCTTCCCAATAAATTGATTTTCTTTATAAAAATCTTTTGGTACGCGGCCATACGACCGCGTACCTCTTTTTTATTAAACGTTAAATCTGAAAAGGACTATATCTCCGTCCTTCATAACGTAATCCTTACCCTCGCTGCGATAGAGTCCCGCCTCCTTAACAGCAGCCATAGAGCCAAGGCGGTAAAGATCGTCATACGAAACGATCTCAGCACGTATAAAGCCGCGCTCAAAGTCGCTGTGTATCTTTCCTGCCGCCGCGGGAGCCTTCGTCCCCTTAGTGATAGTCCAAGCACGGACCTCCTGAGGACCTGCGGTAAGGTAACTGATAAGTCCGAGCAAGGAATAGCT